>JANPIG010001231.1:0-3067 GCA_031424875.1 Cytophagales bacterium | reverse complement strand
TTTCTGACCTATGGCAGTGGCTCTGTTCCAAACTTTCTCTACGAACGGACAAGTAGTATCGTACTGATAAGCGTTAATACCGATGCTTGCCAAACGATTTTGAATTTCAACAGTTGTTCCAAAAGCAGGTACAATTACTACATCCTCGGGGGTGAGTTCTTTCCAGTCAATTAGCTGATTTCCAGCAGTATCCATTATAAATTTCACGCCACGACTCAGCAAATCTTCGTTTACGTCAGGATTATGAATCATTTCAGATAATAGAAAAATCCGCTTCCCTTGATTTTCTTCTATAGTTTTATAGGCGATTTCTACAGCATTTTCAACGCCGTAACAAAAACCGAAGTGTCTGGAAATTAAAAATTTTACTGGCCCATAATCCAAAATAGTAGGAGAAAAATCTTTTTTGAGCTTATCCTGAATACGGCGAGACTCCTTGATATTTCCTATAATACTACTTTTATATAGGTCTGGTATGTGAAAAGACTTCATTTTCTTCATTTTTTTTCGAGCCTCTATCTCCAAAGGAATGTCCATTCGGGGAGCCTCCACTCGAAAGCGTTTAATATCAGAAGAATTACTAATTACCTCCATCTCTCTAAACAATTTTTTTGATTAACAGTTTTGAAATAAGAAAAAAAACAGTTTTTATGTAATATAAAGAAACAAAAAAACTTGATTTTTAATATTTTAAAATTTTGACATCAAATTTACGCCCAAATATTTCTTGTATGTAAGTTTTTAGATAATAATTGGTTTTTATCTATTCAATGGTAAAATTTAAAACTTAATATCTTGCTGTTTTAAGAGTGGTATTTTACTTTCCCTGAATCTACGTTTCAATAGTAAATTCGTTAAAGGGACAAAGTAATGCAAACTAAACATTATAGCATAATTCAAAATTAGAAAATTTACAAAATTGTTGATTTTCTATTAACAATATAACAATACAACAAGTGAAATCCGTTCTCAAATACAAAAATTACGATGTTCATTCTATCACCACAGTATCTTCTTTGGGCAAAGTCAATGCCAACATCGCTACGTGGGTTATGCAAAGTGCTATGCAAGGCAAGTTTATTACGCTTGCTCTTTACAAAACAGATTATACTATTGAGTTAGTTCGTGAAAGTATGATTTTGAATGTCAATTTGTTAGCCCAAGACCAAGCCAAGAAACTGATTCCAAAATTAGGTAGAAAAAGTGGTAAAACTTCCAATAAATTTATCCATCTTCCCTTTGAATTTGATGAAAGAGGCTGTCCATTTCTCACAGAATCCATTGGTTATATTCAATGTAAATGTGTAGGAAGCATAGACTCTGGCGACCATGAATTATTTGTTTGTGAGGTTTTGAAACAAGTAATATTGAACTCTGACAAAGAAGTTTTAACGAATAATTACTTGCGAGAGAATGGACTAGTACGAGGATAACTTATAATTAACCACATAGGAATGATAGATTCTTTAGGAAGAAACCAAAACCATTTTAATTACCACATAGGAAGGTTAGAAAAGATAGTTTTTTAGCAATTAAGAAAAATACTGAAATTTTCTAAAACCTTGCTAAAATCCTTCTTTCCCTAAATCCTTATCATTCCTTCTCATATCTATGTGGTAAAGACATCAATAAATCTCTTTTTTTATAAAAATATTCACATAAAATTCTCCTAAATTGAACTTTTATTAGAAAACAGGCAATTATCATTCAAAGTATAAAAGGGTTATTGTATTTTTACGGTAATATCTTAATTGCATAGAAAAAATTGTAACCAAAATATGTCTTTTCAAAGAAAATCCAAAATTGTAGCCACAGTTGGTCCAGCTTCCGAAACTAAGGAAATGCTGATTAAATTTGCCAATGCAGGCGTAAATATCTTTCGCCTGAACTTCTCGCATGGTACGCATGAAGACCACCTACAGAGACTCAAAACAATCAGAGAAATTTCTGATGAATTAGATACCAATCTTTCTGTTCTTCAAGATTTGCAAGGGCCCAAAATCCGTACGCAATTAGTTGAAAATAATGGTGTAGAAATCAAGGCAGGTAATAAACTGACCTTCGTGATGGACGAAACCCTTATGGGAAATTCTGAGCGTGTCGGTACAACTTATACGTCAATGTACTTAGATGTAAACGTGGGCGAAAGAATTTTGATGGACGATGGTAATTTGGAAGTGAAGGTTTTGGAGATTGATAAAGTAAAAAAAGAAGTAATTACAGAGGTTGTTTACGGCGGGATTTTAAAATCTAAAAAAGGCATCAATTTGCCTGGCACAAAGGTTTCACTACCTTGCTTGACTGAAAAAGACCTTAAAGATTTATATTTTGGTTTAGATAATGGTGTCGATTGGATTGCTCTTTCGTTTGTTCGTACTGCCGCTGATATTCACGATATAAAGGACAGAATCAAGGCTTATGGCAAGAATAATACGAAAGTAATTGCTAAAATAGAAACCCCTTTTGCCATTGAAAATTTGGATGAAATCATTGCTGCAACGGATGCAATTATGGTAGCTCGTGGAGATTTAGGCGTGGAGATTGACGGAGCAAGAGTACCACATTTGCAAAAGCTGATGGTTGAGAAATGTACCTTGGCGGGCAAGCCCGTGATTGTGGCAACACAGATGTTGGAATCCATGATTACGAATCCTGTGCCAACTCGTGCGGAGACTTCTGATGTAGCCAATGCAATTTTGCAAGGAGCATCTGCCACCATGTTAAGTGGTGAATCTGCTTCGGGTGCCTATCCTTTGAAGGCTGTGGAAACGATGGCGCACATTCAGGAAGTAGTGGAAAAACAACAAAATGAAATCAAGATTGTGAAGGGTGATGAAGCCTCGATTTATTTCAAAAATCACTCATTGAGCAATAACGATTCAAAATTCCCTTTGAACGACCGCATGATTGCAGGAGCCTGTCGCCTTGCCCGTGATACCGAAGCCAAAGCCATTTTATGCATCACCAATAGCGGTTATACAGCTTTCCGTTTGTCGGCACACCGCCCCAAGGCAGGTTTGTATATTTTCACTTCCAATAAAGCCGTTGCCACTGAAATGGGCTTGTT
>JANPIG010001230.1:0-1917 GCA_031424875.1 Cytophagales bacterium | reverse complement strand
TTTCTGACCTATGGCAGTGGCTCTGTTCCAAACTTTCTCTACGAACGGACAAGTAGTATCGTACTGATAAGCGTTAATACCGATGCTTGCCAAACGATTTTGAATTTCAACAGTTGTTCCAAAAGCAGGTACAATTACTACTTGTCCGTTCGTAGAGAAAGTTTGGAACAGAGCCACTGCCATAGGTCAGAAAGATTATACAATTATAGTGCATGGTAAACCTTCGCACGAGGAGACACGGGCGACGTTCTCGCACTCTAAAGAAAATGCTCCGACTATCGTAGTAAAAAACATGGCTCAAACTATAGAATTAGCCAAATATATCACCCAAGAAAAGCCTGCTGAGGAATTTTATACAGAATTTGAAGGGCAATTTTCCCAAGGTTTTGATGTAACAAAAGATTTGAAAAGAATTGGTGTAGTAAATCAAACTACCATGTTAGCCTCTGATACTCAAGGAATTGCAGATTATTTAAAACAAGTAATGATTCAGAAATATGACATTGTGGGTTCGGATGTAACGGCTTATTTTGCTGATACTCGTGATACCCTTTGTTATGCTACTAACGACAATCAAGCTGCTACCTACGGACTATTGAAAGAAGAAGCTGATTTGGCAATTGTTGCGGGGGGATATAATTCTTCAAACACATCTCATTTAGTAGAACTTTGTGAGCAAAAATTGCCAACTTATTTTATTTCATCGGCAGATAAAATCCTGACTGATAATCTGATAAGTCATTTTGATTTACATACTAAAACCGAAAAAATCACTAAAGATTTTCTTCCTGACAAAGAACAAGTAACCATTATGCTAACCTGCGGAGCATCTTGTCCTGATGCAGTTGTGGAGTCAATTTTATTAAGACTACATTCCTTTTTCTCGGATGCGTCGGTTGTAAATTAATGGATAATAGCTTTTTACCATATTATCTTATCACGAGTGCCTTGCTTTTCAGCATTGGCTTGGCAGTTGTATTGACCAAGCGAAATGTAATTGTAGTCTTGATGGGCATTGAACTGATGCTTAATGCCGTGAACCTCAATCTTGTAGCTTTCAGTAAAAATGATCCTAATTTACAAGGTCAGATGTTTGCAATATTTGTAGTAGTAGTAGCAGTTTGTGAATCTGTCGTTGCTTTGGCAATTATTTTGAAAGCCTTTGAATATTTCAATACAGTATATTTGGATGAAATAAGTGAGGTTAAAGAAGGGTGAATGGTACACGGAAAAAGAATTGGAAGACAATTTTTCCAAATACCATTCACCCTTTACCGTTTGTCATGTACCAATTTTACCGTTCACCGTGTACCAACAAAAGACTATCCAACGCCATGTGATACTCTCGAAATTCTCCTAAATTTTTGTGCTTGCCGTTAGGAATAGTAGTTAAGATTTCGGACTGTTTTTTATTTAGTAAGGCTACTAACTTTAGACTTGATTGATAAGGTACTACCTCATCTTTGGTGCCGTGAAAAAGATGAATATAACAACGTACTTGCTTGAGATATAAGTCTGTACGCATTTTATATCTTAATAAAAAATTAAAGGGAATGATGGGTAAATAGCTCATTCCTACGTCATTAAGGCTGTAATATGGCGTTTCTAACAATAGCATTTTGGGGTTTGTTTCAGAAGCTAACTTTGTGGCAATTCCGGTTCCCAAAGAACGCCCATAAATAATGATTTCCTTTTCTGGGAAACGTTTTTTTGCCCACTCGTATAGGTAACGTGCATCTGAATGAAAAGCATTCTCTGACATTTCTCCCGTTGATTTACCGAATTGCCGATAATCCATTATTAGAATATCGTAGGCATTTTTAGTAAAATCGTCGGCATATTTTCCCCATCTCCGCAAGTCGTCAGCATTGCCATGAAAGTACAAAACCAATCCTCTTTTTGTGGGTGAATCCGTTT
>JANPIG010001229.1:0-1571 GCA_031424875.1 Cytophagales bacterium | reverse complement strand
TTCATTTTGAATTTTGTAATAATGTACGTTTGCCTCTTGCCCAACTACAAATTCAGTAACGCTATTAGTAAACGAAGCATTCTCGCCAATAGAACGGAATGCTTCAGCAATCTGAACCTCTGAGCGTTTACCTACTACAATCAAATTGCGTGGTTGAGAAGCCACATTTAAAGCACGTGCATCGTTGATAAAACGAATGATTACGGGTTGTTCAACTATTTTATTCTCAGGCACATACACAAATATACCATTGTGTGCAAAGGCAGTATTGAGCGCCGTAAAAGCATTCACTTGAGCATCAGAATATTGATTAAAATATTTTTCTACTAAAACTGGTTGAGTTTTAGCAGCTTCTGCAAAAGTCATAATCTGCAATTCCGTTTCAGGACTTACAATGTTTGAAAGTTCAGCGTTATAAACTCCGTTGATAAAATATAAAATATTGCCTTCTAAGTTTGGAATAGGCATTAATTCTAAGTCAGCCGCTGAGAAATCAGTTTTGGCATTGAAATCAAATGCTTGATTTATAAGGTTTTTAACATTAGAATATTTCCATTCTTCGTGTCTTGTGGTAGGGAAACCCAATGCTTCGAAACGCTCCAAAGCCTGCTGACGAACCTGATGCACGGCAGATTTTGCTTCGCCATTCATGCGTCCCTCGGCAGTTTTGAAATCTGCAATTAATTGAGTTTTTAAGTCTGTATTGTTCATGTGTTTTTAGGAATGCACCGTTATTTCGTCACGGTCAATTTCTATAAAATTATTATCTCCAAACAAGTTAACAATCTCAATGATATTGTCTGAAAACAACTTTATTAAATGTTTGTTTTGAATATTTCCAGTTACTACTAAAAGAAGTTTTGGAGGTATTTTTTGCAACAAAAAACTATCTTCAAAATCACTATCCATTGTAATTACAACTCGTGATTCATTGACTGATATTTTTCTGATAATATTATCGCCAGTAGCATTTTTATCAATCAAATCAATTGTATGAATTGAATCGTAGCCAAGTTCGATTAACAAATCAGATAATTTTTATAGGTAAATGAGCATCGACTATGAATTTTATCATACCAATGCTACTTTACGAATGCTTTTAACTTCGGTAAGTCTGGCAGCAAAGGCTAAACAAGCCATAAAATCCTCTTTCATTAAATCTGGATAATCCTCTAAAAGCTCATCAATTGTCATTCCTGACGACATCAATTCAAGCATTATTTGAACAGGGTATCGCAACCCTCAAATAGTGGGTTTTCCATGACAAATATTTTCATTATTCGTTATTCTTGAAATAAGATTATCCATGATTTGAATGATTTTTTTTAAACAGTTTCACTCAATTCCTTTGCTTCAACCTCCTCCTTAATCCAATCATAACCTCTTTCTTCCAATTCCAAAGCTAATTCTTTTGGACCAGATTTTACGATGCGTCCTTTGTATAAAACGTGTACAAAATCAGGAACAATAAAATCTAACAAACGTTGGTAGTGAGTAATCACAACTGTAGCATTATCTGGCGACTTTAATTTATTAACTCCCTCAGCCACAATGCGTAAGGCATCAATATC
>JANPIG010001228.1:0-4974 GCA_031424875.1 Cytophagales bacterium | reverse complement strand
CACTTTCTTCTTTATTGAGGTCTTTTGCTCTTTCGCCGCTTGGTGAAAGCGTCCAGATGATGTTTGCCAATTCGTAAACTTCGGGAATGTCAAACTGAATGTTGCCCATGTTCTTTTCCACATAAGCGGCTGGAAAGTAACCCGTAACTGAATTGAAGTGAAAACGCAAGGTCGTCTTGCCTTTTGGTGATGCAAAATTGATGTAAAAATTATGCTGGTAAGGCAAGTGATTATTGTAATTCAACCGCAAACTGTCATTGCCAAAATAATAACCACAGGGAGAGAAATGTGTTCTTGTCCAGAGGGCAATTTCCAAAACATAATATTACAAATCATCGCCCCAAAAACAATGTCTAGGTTGAGCAAATGAAAGGATTTTAGAAAATATTTTAGTGACTTTTTGATAGGGAAATAAAAGTAATTGTTGTGTAAAAATACAACACGTAATTTTTAATACCTGTTCCCTAATCGCTAATTCCTAAATCACTTAATTCCCAACCACAAATTTGTCTAATTTTTTGCGACTAACAACTTCAATTTCATCTCCAACGGCAACTTTTCCTACATGATTTATCAATACATTTTGTCCAAACAAAATCTTACTGCCAGCCTTTCGATAACGGTTTAAAGTAAGTAGGGGTTCTTTACCTTTTTTCTCGCCTGTGAGTGGGTCAATAGTGGTCATTATGCACCTTGCACAAGGTTTTACACCAAAAAATCGTAAGCCTCCAACCGTAAATTCATGCCATTCGTCTTCCTCAAATTCTTGCCCATCAGTAAATACAAAATTAGGTCTGAAACGGTTGATAGTGATGGGTTCAGCCAGACGATTATTCAAGTCATCCAAAGAAGATTGACCGATAATCAAAATTGGATAACCGTCTGAAAATGAGGTAATTTCATTGCCTTTTAAGGAATAATTACCATCCGTTTTTCGGTAACTTTCTTCGGGCATATATACAAGACGGACAGGCATGCCGAGGGCTTCCGTAAAGAAATTATTGGCTATTTCACTGACTTCCCAAGCCTCAACCTCATCATCCCAAATGATTACATTAAGTGGATGGTTATAAGGACGAATTGGTGAATGGCCAATGGTTAAGATTTTGCCAGTTTTATTATCAGTAATGAGTAAATAATCATCTTGAATAGACACAGAAAACAGGGCCAATTGAGGATATTCTCTTTGAGAAATAAAACGATTATTATCATCAATAAGCATCCAACGACGATCGTATTGCAGCCCTCGGTCAGTAACTTCAGCTTCTTTCAGGCGAATGCCACCTAATGATTTCACGGGATAAATGTATATTTCTGAGAGTTTGAGCATATTTTGTTGATTTTTGCAAATATAATGTTTAAAACAACAAGGACGGAAAGACGTTAAAAATTTTGTGTCCTCCCGTCCTTACGATTTTAATCTTAATAATTATTTGACAGCTTTCACCGTAAAACCTTGGTTTTTTAACAAAGCAATTACGCCTTTTTCACCCCCTAAATGTCCTGCACCAACCGCAAAAAAAGTTGGCTTTTCAGATGCGATTTTAGCAATTTTTGGAATCCAATTTTGATTGCGAACTACCAGCAAATCTTCTTGAAAATCAGCATCAGCTGTTTTCGATTTTGTCATATCTTCTAATAATGCCTCCACATCCTGATTTTTGTAATCAGTAATCATTTGCTTAAATCTTTGCTTTCCTTCGCTCCAATCTTCCACCAATTTTACCAACATCATATCCGCTTGTTTTTTCATGCCCATTTTGTCTATAGCCCCAAACTGATCTTGAACTGTTTCTAAACCTAAAATCTCTTTATGCTCTTCTTTTGCCATTTTCATAAACGTTTCCTCATAGCTTTGGGTAGGGCAGGCAAGCATTTTAGGGGCTGCCATAGAAGCTAATACAAATGGTTTCATTTTGTCCATTCCCCCAATGTTTGTTTTGAGCGTGTCTTTGAAAAATTGGCTAACTTTCTGATAATCAGCTTCTGACAATAATGTTTTTATCGTAGAGCCATCCGTCATATACATACTCTTCATCATTTCGGGCATCAATTTTGGGTCGTCCATATCTAATTCAAGATAGACTTGTTGTGCTTCAGAAAACTTCTTTTTGGTGGCTTCGGTCATCACAAAATCATCCTTACAAATGATATGAATCGTACCGTACAGGTACGAAGGTTGAGAAAGTCCATTGCCCGAAATTTCGTACAATAATGATTTGTTGTCTTTCTGAGCATAGATTTTAGTAAAATAAAATGAGCTAAAAACTACGGCAATCAAGAAAAGTTTAATTGGGTTTGTCATGTGTTTTTTGGTTTAATTTTGTTTTGAGAAGTTAGTATTGAGGTGATTTAATTCGTTACAGATTTTCGTAAGATTATTCTCTTTCTTCCAATTCTGCCAGATGTTCTTTGAGTTTTTTAAGATGATTTCCGTAAAAAACATTAATAATATATTTCATGTAAAAATAGCCTACGGGAGTCACAATAACGGTTGAAAAAACTATCATCCACAATTCAGTAGTTGCATTTGGTTGAAAATATTTTATAAGTTCCAAACCTACCACTGAACCATAAAACATCATTGGCACCACTGAAACTGTATTGTAAATTGTCAATACTTTTACCTGTTTTTCAAATTGATTTACGGTAAATTTCAAGGTAGTAAGTACGTCATTTTTTAAGTCAATTTCTTTATACAATTTGACCACTTTAAAATAATAAACTAAGCTAACTACTGTATAAACCAAGAAAAAAACCGCTACAAATTTGTGATAATTAGCCAGTTTAGTCCACACAATTACATAAAAAAGAGGGGGGATAAAAAGACAACTCACTATCATATCAATATCTAAATTTCGGCGTAATTTATCCGAAATAGCCTTTGATTTTTGTTTAGTCATTAACATAACTTTCTCATTATCAATATCTTGATTAGAAGTTAATAATGATTGAGTATGTTGCCAAATATTTTTTAAATCGTCTAATTCCATAATTTATCTACTGTTTTTAGATATGATTGCCCTCAATTTCTCCCGAATTCTTGTCATTTTCACTCTTACATTATTTTGGGTAATGCCCACAATTTCAGCAATTTCTTCGTTGTCTTTTTCTTCAAAATACAGCATTACAATTGCCTTTTCTATTTCTGATAATTGAGCAATGGCAAGGTGCATTTGTTGGATTTTTTCTTCGGTTTCTGAGTCATAAATATTATCAGAAATATTCATCAAATGCTCACTCAATTCTACCTTTTGCGGTCGGCGACTTTCCTTTCTGAAATCTGAAATGGCAACATTCAAGGCAATCTGATAAATCCACGTTGAGATTTTAGATTCTTGTCTAAATTTCGGAAACGCCCGCCACAATTGAATCACAATTTCTTGAAACAAATCTTTCCTATCGTCAGGGTCGTGCCGATACATTCCGCACACCTTATGCACGATTCCCTGATGTAGTTTGATGATTTCTACAAATTGATTTTCAATGGATTGACTCAAATTTGGAGGTTTTTGAGAATTAGTCGTTTGGAGTAGTGTAGAATTACAAAAGGTCAAAGAATATTGCTCCTTGACCTTTTGTAAATCCTCTATTTATCTTCTCTATCTCTATATCGAAATTTATTTCTTCAATAGATTCATTAGGTAAAATATAAATCATCGGTTTATTTTCCATCTTCAAAATAAGGTCTTACCAATTCCCGATTTTCAACTTCAAATTTTTTTCCATCAGCAAACTCTGCAATGACTAATCCATTTACACTATAATAAATAGGTAATCCTCTGCTAAATGCCTTCTCTTTGGCTCTATTTACTACTCTTTGGGCAGCTTCTTTATACTCTTTGGGAGTCATGAGGTAAGCAGGTTTTGCCGCTCCCCCATACAATAATGTAAAATCTCCTGTTTCCATATTCTTAAAATTTATCTTTTTCAATTTTACTCAATTTTCAACAAAACCACCTTCTCAGTCTTGTCCGTAACCTTAAATCTATCATCAATTCTCATGCCCATTACCCATACCACTGAACCATTTGAGGTCAATAGATAAACTTCTTTTTTAAGGTTCAAAGGCACTTTTTGGTCAATCAAAAAATCGCTAATTAATTTCTTTTTATTCATCCCCAAAGGACAAAACCAATCACCTTCTTTCCACTTGCGGAGTTGCAAAGGGAAACGAACTTTGTCAGCATCCAGACAAGCAATTTTTCGAGCCGTAGGCACTACAAAATCTTCAGTTCTTTCAAAAGATTTACCAATAATTAACTTTAAATTATCAATTATCAATTCTTCATCATCAACACTAATTACCTGACTAACAAACGATTGTAAACTCTTTTGCGTAATCACCAACTCCGTGCGGTCTTTCACGAGGGTATGCGTAGGCGACAAGAACGTCTTGCCCGATTCTTTATCAAAAGCCTCAAAAATATCCTGACTTTGTTGGTAAGTAAAATGATAAGGTTTTAACAATTCTGATAGTTTAATCACGGGTTGCGAAAGCGTTTGGATAGCCTTATAATTCACAAAGACTGCCTGTGTATCAGCCCACGTAATTTGCTTGCGAAGCATTTCAATTTCTTGCTCAAAAATTTCCTCTACCGCCGCAATGCGCTCAACGGTATGTTGCATAGTATTTTCCAAATTCGGATTAATTTGCTTCAACAAAGGCACAACCTCATTCCGAATCAAATTTCGCTGATATTTATTAGATTCATTAGAAGAATCTTCTCGCCAAATTATCTGATTTTCAACCACATAATCAAAAATCATTTCTTTTTCAGCAAATAAAAGCGGACGAATAATATGCCCGTTTTTCACTCGAATTCCGTGTAATCCTGCAATGCCTGTGCCTTTCGTGAGGTTCAATAAAACCGTTTCCAACACATCATTCTGATGGTGTGCTGTAGCGATATAATCACAATTTTGTTCCTTTCTGATTTTTTCAAACCACTCGTATCTCAAAATTCGGGCCGC
>JANPIG010001227.1:0-1173 GCA_031424875.1 Cytophagales bacterium | reverse complement strand
TCACCTACAATGGGGAACTCTGTATTGTCCATCACGGCATATCCCTGCGTTGCCCAGAAAATAGGCGACCCCCAACTTACTCGTACAAAAGAATACTTTGAACCTCTAATTTGGGCAGCATCATTACTACTCTTAAACTCTCTTGGATACGCCCACATAATCACGGGCAACGCTCCGTCTTTTTCTTTATTATAGCCTTTTGGAAGATACAAATCAGCCGCCAAATCAACGCCATCTTTACGTTTGTAGATAATTTTTTCTTTCGTAATTCCTCTTAATTCAGGCTGTGGGTCGGCAAATTTTGTGAGTTGTTTTACCGTATTATTTTCATGTAAAAAATAATTTGGTGTCTCATTCTGGCTTTGTTTGCTTGTAACAAAACTTAATTTATCAAAATCAATTACATTGATAACCGACTCAAAGTAAGGCTCTTCGCAACGCCAAAGGGTCTTTGTTTCTTTGGTATCAATATTAAATGAATTCAAAAACGGTAAATCTCCTTTGGGTGAAGAACCCGCTCCACGCATCAAAATTGTTCGATTTGCCAATACTTTTATGCTATTTTTTCCAAATTGATTTGATGCAGAAATAGGAGTACCTGGGTCATTATAGGAATCATCGGTACTACGGTCAATCAATAATTTTGTTTCCTTTTTAGCAATATCAATTTTGCTTAATTTTTGTTGATGCTTTACTCTCGAATATTCAGTAAACAACATTTCATTTTCACTTAATGGAGATATATTTGCCATCCTCATAGGCGTTTTTACCAACTCGGTTGGCGTGACAGTAAAAGGAGCAGCCTGAATATACGCCACATCATGAAATGCCACTTTCTTTTTGATTAAACCACTATCCAAAGGCTCTATCCATGAGATTGTATTGGGGAGAGTATTTACCCAATTGTGCCCTCTGGGAGCATTCAAGACGTTATCATACCCCGTTGGAGCTAATTCACTACTCGGTAATTTAGCAATCGTTTTCACAATTTTACCCTCTAAATCTGTAACCAAAATCGTTGAATTAAAGCCATTTACCGTAACCAAATAGCTATATGGTTTGTCGATTCGCTCAACTAAAAAGTATTTTTTATCTGGAGAAAGCGAAGCAGTATTATAAATCTGAGGTGTACCTATTTTAGTCTCTACACCATTGGTATTTCTGACTAATTGC
>JANPIG010001226.1:0-1046 GCA_031424875.1 Cytophagales bacterium | reverse complement strand
GTCGTGAGGGCTTGTAGGGGTGTGTTGGTACGGAGTCTTCTTGCCAGACATACTTCTCTACTGGTTCCATCAAACGTTACCATTGATGGGTACGGGCTACTTCTCCGCCAATAGGTATATAAGGCACGTCTGTATTGGTCTTCGCCATTGGCTAAGTTCCAACTCATGCCGCTGTATGGTGCCCCCCAAATTCCTTCGGTTTGGTAGGGCATTACGCTTTTTCCGTACATTTTATAGCTCAAAACTCCACTCACCAATAAGGCTTGGTCACGCACTTGTTCTGCCGATAAACGCACCCTTGCCCCACGAGCAAAAAAGCGATTGGCAGGGTCTTTTTCCAAAAGTTCTTTATTGGCTTTTGAGTCCTGTTGGTAGGTAGAAGATAATACTATTTCACGCAATAATCGCTTGGGTTGCCAGTTATATTCCTTCATAAATTTTACGGAAAGATAATCCAACAAAGACGGATTGGAGGGTGTAAAACCCTGAGTACCAAAGTCTTCTTGGGTTTCTACCAAGCCCGTACCAAAGAGTTGTTCCCAAAAACGATTGACCGCCACCCGTGCCGTCAATGGGTTTTGTTCACTGCCCATCCACATGGCCAAACCCAGTCGATTTTTGGGAAATCCTTTGGGCAAACCACCGAACAAAGTAGGGATATTAGGCTGAACTTCTGCCCCTTTCACCGTCCAAGCTCCTCGCTCAAAAACGTTAGATTTCCGATGAAGATTTTGTGGGTTTTCATCCATGATAAGAGTAATGTCCGTACCCATTTTTACCAATCGCCAAAACTCATTTTGCATAGCAATGCTTTCGGGTTTCTCTTTAGCAGGAAAATCACTTATAAAAGCAAACCAATCAAACATAATAGCATAATCTTGTTTGCCTTTAAGCGAAGAATTTTTTACACTAAAATACAGGTTATGAATTCCCTTAATGTCCTGAATATCAAAACGTTCTATTGACCACCCTTTAGTAGTATCAATACTGATAGACTTCAAAATTTGTCCATCAGGTTTGTCTAATCGGATGGTAAGATTACTACC
>JANPIG010001225.1:0-5473 GCA_031424875.1 Cytophagales bacterium | reverse complement strand
TTATTACTTAAAGAATTATTTCAAACCCCAAAAACAGCCATGCAAATAATTGATTCCGCAAATGAGATAAAAGAACGAGCCACAGATGTATTTGATTATGCAACTGAATATTTAGAGGCTCGTTGGAACTTAGGTGTCCTAAATGCTTCAGAGAAAACTGCTACCACATTGTCCGGCCTTGTGGCGGGGGTTATTGTGGGTATATTTGGCATAATTGTATTACTGTTTTTGAGTTTGGGCGCAGCTTGGATGATTGGCGAAAAAATGGATAATCATGCGGCAGGATTTTTCTTGGTGGGTGGCTTTTATGCAATCGTGGGCATTATTTTATATAGTATCAGAGATAAATTTATTAAAGTTCCTTTAGTTAATTCTTTCATCAAGAACCTTTATTATGAAAACTAATATTCAAAATTTAGATGATGTTCGAGCTGAAAGAGCTCGTCTGAAAAATCAAATAGAATCTGCACGAACAAATCTTAGACAAGAATTCGGGGTTATCAAAAAAGAATTGAATCCTGTAAACCAAACCTTGGGCGTAATTTCAGATGCTTTAACTACACCACGAAAAGGCTTATTGAGTATGGGGGTGGGCATTGGGGTAGATACTATATTGAAAAAAGTAGTGTTGGCTCGTGCTGGTTGGCTACCTCGTTTAGTGGTACCATTCTTAGTTAAAAATGTCGCTACAAATTATATAAGTAAAAACAAAGTATCAGTTGTTGAGGGAGTATTAGGATGGGTGAAAAAAGCAACAGATAGTAAGAAAAGGTAATTTTACCTCTATATTTCATTAACCCGTGCCATCGCTTAGCGCTTTAGCACGGGTTTTTTTAGTTTCCAGAATACCTAATAATTCATATTTACCACTTACACTGGTAATTTTGCGAAGTTTAGCCACAATTTAGCCATTGTTTTTATAGCATCATTTAGCCCCTCGTAGGTAGTAGGCTTTGTAATAAAACTATTGGCTCCTAAATTATAACAATCGTCAATATCTTCTTTAGCTTTTGAAGTAGTCATAACCACTACAGGCACCTTACGCCAAAAAGGATTAGACTTCAAATTACTCAAGGTTTCTTTGCCGCCCATTTTAGGCATGTTTAAGTCCAATATAATTAATCCGATAGATTTTTGATCCACCGTTTCTTGTTTGTTAATATAATCTACTATTTCCAACCCATTTTTGAAAAATACAACAGGATTATCAATTTTACAGTCCTCGAAGGCTAATCTGATTAAATAGCAATCATCAGAGTCATCATCGGCAATTAAAATGACAGATTTCTTTTTCATTTGTAAGTGTGTATGTTTTATAAAAAGCAGTTTATAAAACAAGTTTTATAATTTTAAAAAATAGCTAATCAATTGTAATCATTCATAATTTATCAAGGCTTATATGGGTAAATAAATATGGAAAGTTGAGCCTTTGTCCATTTTCGACTCTGCCCTAATAAACCCTTTATGGTTGGCCACAATTCTACGGCAAATGGCCAACCCAATCCCTGTACCTTCATATTCATTGCGAGTATGTAAGCGCTGAAAAATAACAAATATTTTTTCCGAATATATACTTTCAAACCCTATTCCATTATCTATAACCCTAAAATGATAATAATTATTATTGGGCATAATTCCTTCAATTCCTAAGATATCACTTCCCATCACCACATCATGTCTAATTTCAATAATTGGGGGTATGCCTTCTTTACTGTATTTTATGGCATTCAAAATCAAGTTAGAAAACAACTGCTGGATTTGAAAAGGTATAGCACTTAATGTGGGAAGAATGGCCGTATTGGCACTTATTTGGGCTTTTTTATCCGAAATAATTAGGGTCAATTCTTCTTTGATGGAGGCTAATATTTTGTTTAAATTTACGGATTCGTAGTGTCTTTCATTTATATTAGTGGTGTGAGAAAACGTTAATAAGTCTTGTATAAGTGCTTGCATTCTAATGGAAGCATCATTAATTCGTGTGATGTTAAATTTTCCATCTTCATCCACTCCATCAGCGTGTTTTCGTAATAGTCGTTCGCTAAATGTCCTGATTTTGCGCAAAGGTTCCTGCAAATCATGAGAGGCAATATTAGAAAATTGTTCTAGTTCAGTATTAGCATGCTTCAGTTCTGTAATGTTTTGTTCAAGCATCAACTGAATATCAAAACGTCGCTTGAGTTCCCGGTATAGCATTATGAAAAACAGTAACAAAAAAAGTAGTGCCAAACTTGAAAAAATTAATGAATATATTCTAAGATTTCGATCAGCTTCAAGTTGATTTCGCTCTCTTTCTATCTGAAAGTTTTCTTCCATTACTAAAAATCGGGTCATAGTGGCTCTCACTTCGTCCATCGTTAGTTTTCCAGCTCGTACAAGGGTCATATCTATTTTTCCTCCTTTGGCAATAATATTGATATTAGTTTCAATTATTTTCGATTTCATATTAATGAATCTATCCAACGAATCCAGCCTTTTAAGTTGAATAGGATTGTCTATTACTAATAATCTCAATGATGAATAAATACCTTTAATCTTATAATTGCCATCAATATAGGGTTGTAAATAGGCGGAATCTTGAACCATAAAGTAGCCTCTGGCTCCGGTTTCTATGTTCAACATAGCTTCCAACAAATCTTTTGTCTTGAGTCTAACTTGATATGTATGCTCTACAGCTTCATTACGCACCTTGGTTTCAACACTTCGTTGATAAGCCAACCACAGAAACAAAATAAGTGTTAATAAAGTAATAGCCATTGTGGAAAAAATTCCCAAAAACGATTTACGAAATTCCATAGTTATTAATACGGGTATCTTTTTCTACATTTTGTGTGTATTAAATTGCCCAAATTGGGGAAAATTGATAAATATTTTTTATATACCTTTAGTGTATTAAAAAGTGTTCCAATAAGTTTAAAATGTACTTTTACAAATAAATCATTCCACCATTATTCTACTTTGTTTAAAATTGAATCTTTTTTGCTTCAGACTGCTTTAGTGGCATACTATTTTATTTTTCACTCAAATAAAAACACAAAAAATATGTCCGCTCAAATGTTTAAACTATCCCAATCGCAAAAACAAACTTTAAAAATTTCACCAGCTCAAATTCAACTGTTGAATTTCTTACAGATGAATACGATGGAATTGGAGCAACATCTTAAAAACGAATTAGAAGAAAACCCACTTTTAGAGGAAGGCGTAGAAGAACCCGAAAAAAATGATGATAGTACTGGTGAATTAAACGATTATGCAGATGGATTAGATAATACACAAGATTTTATGGATTGGGACGAATTTGGGCATGATGATACACCTGACTACCGAACCCGTGTAAATAATTTAAGTGATAATGATGAAGAATATACGCCCATCATAAGTCAATTAGTAAGCTGGAGAGAGGAATTAAAAGAGCAATTTTTGATGTTAGCACTCTCTGAAAGGCAACAATTTTTAGCTGAATATGTAGTTGACTCACTTAGTGACGAAGGTTATTTGCCTTTTACGGCTGAGGATATTGCCGATGATATTTCTTTCTCAAACGGAATGTTTATCCAACCTGCAGAAGTAGAAGAAGTCTTGAAAATAATGTCGTGTATGAAACCTGTAGGTCTGGGTTCACGAGATTTAAAAGATTGCATGATAAGGCAATTGCAGTGTATAAATAATGAAAAGAAAGAAAACGATAATCAAGAAACTGAGGAAAGAAATATTGCTATCAGAATCGTTGAAAATCATTTCGAAGATTTAGCCAAAAGAAACTACGAACGAATTATGCGAACTGCTAACATAAACCAAGAGCAGTTAAAAAACGCTATTCAACTTATAGGAACATTGAACCCGAAACCCGTAATGGGGGGCAATAATGATACCCTTCATATCAAAGACAATGTAGTGCCAGATTATATCATTAATGTAGAGGGCGATACTATAGAGGTTGAGTTAAACAATCGTCAGATTCCTCCTATCAAAATTAACAAATCTTATATCAACCTAATGGGGGATAATCGGGCAGCAAATTCCTATGTAAATAATAAATTAAACTCTGCTAACTGGCTGATAGAAGCTATCTTACAACGTGAAAATACCATGATTAAGGTAATGCAGACTATCGTAAAAATTCAAGCTGACTTTTTTAAAAGAGGAGACGAAAGACTACTAAGACCCATGATTTTGAAAGACGTTGCCGAAAGAATTGAAATGGATATTTCAACGGTTTCAAGGGTGACGAGTGGTAAATATGCCCAAACGCCTTTTGGAACCATTCACTTAAAAGATTTATTTACTGAAGGCTTAATGTCTGACAGTGGCGAGGAAGTTTCTAACCGTAAGATTCAGTTGGCACTCGAAGAATTAATTAAGCACGAAGACAAAAGAAACCCCTTAAATGATTTCCAATTAATGGATTTATTATCTTCGCAGGGATTAAACGTTGCCCGTAGGACGGTTGCCAAATATCGAGATTTGATGAATATTCCTTCCATTCAAATGAGGAGAATTCTTTAAGTATAATATTTACCTTTCTAAGGAAATACAAATTACAATTTGTGCGGTTGTCGATATCTCAACTCCCTTATATAAACTTCATTACTCATTGAAAGAACTGGTTTATTAAGTTATAACTATTAGTTATTCAGATTTATAATAAGAAGTGGCAAATGGCCGTAGCTTGGTCATATGATTTTTATATCAAACATACACTGAATTAATGAAAGATTGTAGCTTTAAATAGAATACTATTCTAAGATAAACCTAATTTTCGTAATATTATTTTCCCTTACAACCTATGACCTAACTACTCTGGACTTTTTGCAAAAATCTGGGCTATACAAACGAACATTCATTGTGTATAACTTAGCTAACCAATTCAATTAAACGTTAAAAACACCATGACAAAACGCATATTAGTTATTGATGATGATACAGATATTTGTCTGCTATTGCGTCGTTTTCTAACAAAAAATGGATATGAAGTTTCCATTGCTCACACAGGGGAAGATGGTCTTGCTATGCTCGATACTTTCAAACCAGACTTAGTAATGACTGATTTCAAATTGGGTGATATTGATGGTGTAACCATACTCAGCAGAATCAAAGCAAAACTTCCACACGTGGTAGTGATTATCATTACAGGTTATTCAGACATTAAGGTTGCTATCAACGTAATGAAACAGGGAGCATATGATTATATTACAAAGCCGCTATTTCCTGATGAAATTCTGATTACACTTCAAAAAGCCTTGGCCGAAGCTGGTGAAGAAAAAACTGAAAGTGAAAACCATCAAGTCGCCAAGACTATTCCCACTACTTCCAGGCGTTCTACTACCACTCCATATTTATTCGGAGAAGGTCCAGAATCGCAATATTTGTATCGTCAAGTAGATTTGGTGGCCCCTACCAATTATAGCGTAATCGTATATGGTGAAAGTGGATCAGGCAAGGAAGCGGTAGCGCTTGAAATCCATAAACGTAGTAA
>JANPIG010001224.1:0-2431 GCA_031424875.1 Cytophagales bacterium | reverse complement strand
ACTAAAAAAAATATTATTTGAGAAATTGATATTATTACCCTTGTTCGTATTTGTATTATCAACGTCGTTTAATTTAGTTTCCCCTAAGAAAGTAACCCCTTGATTTCCAAAATTTGAACTATTATTTTGAACACTTAGATTTGGCGTAATAATTAATTTATCGTTGTCATTAATTTTATATTCTAATCTAAAATATGCTCGATGATTTAAGGTTTTATTATTTGAAAAACGTGTCTCATTATACGTTTGACCAATACTTGAGGGTTGGATATATTGTTGAAAAATCTTGTCAGTTGTTGAATTATTGTTCTGATTAATGAAATAGCTACCTTGAAAGATGACTTTCTTAGACCATTCGTTGGAATAATTTAATCCCAAAGCATCGGTCGTGTTATATCCTTGTTGATTATTTGTCAAAAAAGTACTCGTATTTCCATTTCCACCAACACGGCGATTTTGAGAAGTGCCAACTGCAACGCCCTCTAAATCCTCTGAAGAAAAATTTTGTTGGTTTATATTATTGGATTGCAACAAAACTGTTAGCCGACTATTTTCATTAAAACGGTTTATGCTTCCGTTGATTTTGTAGGTATTATTCGTGCCAATTCCGGCTGAATTTCTTCCAAAAATTCCATTTCGCATGTCAGGTCGAGTGGTAATATTAATGGTTTTGGAAGTGTTCCCATCATTCAATCCTGTTAATTGAGACTGTTCACTTAATTGGTCAAAAATCTCAATTTTATCTATCACTTCTGAAGGAATATTTTTAAGAGCGGCAACAGCATCTTTACCAAAAAACAATTTCCCATCCACCATCACTTGCTTCACATCTTCCCCTTGAACCTGCAATTTTCCGTTGGTATTGATTGCCCCAGGCAATTTTTCGATAAGTTCATCCGCATTTGCATCAGGATTCACCTTAAATGCTTTTGCATTGAATTGAATGGTATCAACCTTCTGAATTGCCGCTGCTACTTGCCCAACGACTTTCACTTCTTCAAGGGTTTTGCTATTTTCTTCTAAGTAAATAACTTTTAAGTTTTTCGTGGAATCCGTAATTTGTTGATCTCTTCGAAAGTCGAAAAAACTTACAAAAGTGGCTCTGAGTGAATAATATCCTATTTTTACATCTGTGAAATTATAAACGCCTTCTTCATTCGTAAGTACCGTTTTTCTTTTAGTTGTATCGGATAAATCCACCAAAGTAACATATGAACTTTTCATTATCTTCTGCGTAAGGAGTTCTCGTACCTCTCCTTTAACGTTCACTTGTGCATGAAGATTTTGAAAAATTAGGGCTAAGAAAATGGATAAAACTATATTTTTGGACATTTTGAAAGATTTAGCATTAAAGGTATAATGTTAATGAACAGTCTTTTGTGACTGTTAAAATTAACACATTCAACTAAAAAAAACGTACCACTGTTCGAGTTTAGATTCTTTTAATGGATTATGAAACAGAAACATTATAAAATGTTACTAATTGAATAAATGAAGAATATTTTTTCTATGATATTTGTTGAATTAGATTTAAAAATAAATTTATATTTAATAAAAAATACTTTTTAGATTCCTTCATTTCTGAAAGAAAATATAAGAAGATGTTTAAAAATTTTATTTGGTTTGTTTCGGAATAACACTATTTCCTTTTGCTAATGCTTACTTTTCTTGTCTTGATACAAGAAAAGTAACCGCAGCGGCGGCCGCAAAAGAAAATCAAGAAATCCCAAACTCGCTACGCTCAAACAGTGGGATTTCGTAAAGAGCTTACAGTTTATTTAGTAACTCATTCATTTTTAGACATTTATAAAATTTAAACATCTTCTAATGAAAATTATATGAAATTAAATTTTTTTTTGCTTTTTGGATTTTTAATTTCTGGAAGCGTAAAAGCCCATTCCAAGCCAGATTGGGTGATAAAATCCAATAATCCCATATTTTTACACCGTACTGTGAAAATGATAACTGATGTCATTGTTCATGATATCTATTCTCCTCCCGTTGCAAGTAGAATTTATGCTTATGTATGCACTGCTGGTTATGAATGCGATGAGAAAAAAAAATCATTATCGGGAAGATTAAATGGCTTTTCAGACCTTCCAAAAAGAGATAAAAATCAGCAAATTTGTTCCCAGTTAACTTCAATAAATTCCATGCTTCTGGTGGCAAAATCGTTAGTGATTTCCGAAAAAAAAATTGAAGAATTTAGGATTAAAATTTTGCAAGAATTTAAATTGTTAGGTGTTCCAGATGACGTTTTTGAATATTCTGAATCATATAGTAAGCAAATGTCAGAGAAAGTTCTCTTTTGGGCAAGTTTGGATAATTATAAACAAACTCGTTCATTACCAAAATATGCTGTTGATAAAAATATAGGAACCTGGAAACCCACTTCGCCATCGTACATGAAAGCCATTGAGCCTCATTGGGG
>JANPIG010001223.1:0-1965 GCA_031424875.1 Cytophagales bacterium | reverse complement strand
CTATTACTTAATTAAAGATTGTCGTATAACTAATTAATAATGAGTCTATTATGACATTTTATAGCCAGTAACGAATTACCAGTATCGAATTACCAGTAATGAATAATCAGCAATTAAACTATGAATGATTTACAAATTCTTTTGGAACATATTTTTTATAATGATGATTTTATCAAAATCTTAGCTTCTACTATTGTGGGGGCTTTGATTGGTTTGGAAAGAGAATATCGAAGTAAATCGGCAGGATTGAGGACCTTTACTTTGATTTCAGTAGGAAGTACCATTTTTACCATTCTTTCTGAAAAAATGGGAATATATAATTCTCCCGATCGTATAGCGGCAAACGTGGTTACGGGCATTGGGTTCTTGGGGGCGGGTGTAATTTTCAAAATGGAAGACCGTGTAAAAGGACTTACTACGGCAACTATTATTTGGGTAACGGCGTCCTTAGGAATGGCAATTGGTGATGGGCATATCTTGCTTTCTTTCTTGGGAACAATGGTCGTATATATCGTATTGGGGCTTTTTGTAAAGTTGGAAGTAGTTATGGAACGTTATGGACAGACTCGAAATTATAAAATAGTATCCAACTATTCTCCTGAAATTCATAAACGTTTGGAAGCCATTTTTGAACAATGTAATCTCACAGCCAAACGAGAAAAACAGGTTGTTACCAAAGATATGCTCACTAGTAATTGGTCGGTGCGGGGACGTTCATCAAAACACGATAAATTGGTCAAAAAACTGATGGCAGATAAAGACGTTAGGGAATTGGAATGTTAAATGATATATGAGTTATACCCACCAAAAACTTTTGGGATGGTTAATCAATTCTGGTACTCCAACAAATTTTGGGGTTACAAAATTTCTCAGAGCTTTCACAGATTCACACGAAGAAAATACTTTTTTTGCTGTGTGAAACTTTGTGAAATTGCCATTTTTGAAATGCAGCTTGGTATAATTAATTTCAGCCTCCGTCAAGACTACATCCTTAGGAATGATTTTCCCCGCAATTTTGCCGTGAAGATAAATATGTATCTCTTGATTTGTATTCATTTTCTTAGAGATAGGCTTTCTATCACTTCTCACAACAAAATTGGCGAGAATTTTTAACACAAAAAACCCCAATATTGGGAATAAAACTGAGGAGATTTTGAATGATATTCATCCTAAAACCTCCCTATAAATCAATAAATAGTAAATCAATCTGGAAGGTTGTAATATTTTTTCACGGCTTGATAGTCGTTCAAATCAACAGTAGCTTTTCTACCCGAAGGAACCCCTCCAGGGATAATTACGTATCTCATCAACTGTGCAGAAAGGCCGTAGCTGGCCTTAAGCTCTATTCTTCCCACATAAAAACGTTGATGTACTGTATAGGTTGTACCACCTATTACTTCCGCATAAGGCAATGTTAATACCCTACCGCTTTCGCTCCAATATACTCTGATGTCAGCTTTGTCCAGCATTTCTTGCGTAATTTTTGGAGCAGTGATATTTCCAGTATAACTTGTGCCGCTACCAGTGAATGATGTGCTAATCCAATTTGAATAAATAACATTAGCTGTTCCTGTAGCTCCAGTAGCTCCTGTGGCTCCAGTAGCACCCGTTGGTCCAATAGCTCCATTAGCCCCGTTGGCTCCATTTGTTCCCATTGGCCCCACAGGGCCTACATCACCTTTTTCGCCTTTGCAGGCATCCAATAAAGTAAACATTGCCATCACAACGGCTAAGCTGAGAATTTTTGTAATTGCTTTCATTTGTTTTTTTGTATTAAAGTTTAGTTTTTCTCTTGTTCTTCTCAATTTTAAAGGATTAGAATGTCAAAACGCTGATTATCAGCGAATAAGTAATTAATGGGAGCAATATTACATTCTATATTTAGTAAATGAAACCATTATTGAGTATCTGGTTTTATTAATGAGTATTCGGTATTGTTGACAGAAAAACCTCTAAAAATTGTGG
>JANPIG010001222.1:0-1378 GCA_031424875.1 Cytophagales bacterium | reverse complement strand
ATCTCCTTATAAAACTAATTTAGGGGCTGGACTTTCTCGTGTAAAACCGAAACTGAGAGGAGGCTATCATATTTTAATAGAACCCGATAACAGCTTCGTGGGCGGAGGATTTTGGAGTCCCAATAGTGAAGATTTGCTACGTGTTCGGAAGGAATTTGAAACAAATACCACAGAAATCGAAGCTATTACTTCAAACGATACATTCGTAAAATACTTTGGCGAGCTGAAAGGTGAAGAAGGAGTAAAAACCGCCCCAAAAGGTTTCGATAAAAATCATCCTGCCATTGATTTGATTAAGAAAAAGCAATTTATAGTCCAAAGGAAATTTACTGATAAAGAAGTTTTATCCAAGGATTTTCAGCAGGAAATAATCGCCACATTTTTAGCGATTAGACCTTTTTTCGATTACATGAGTGAAATACTCACGGCAGATTTGAATGGAGAATCGTTGGTGTAATATTCATTGCTCATTCAATACAAAAAGTATCTTAAAATTAATTCTGAGAGACTTTTTGCATTTGATTAAAGCCACAACGATATAGTAAAATTATCTCTCAAAAGCTCAAAAGTTCCTTCCCTTCCCATTTTCCAGTTGATTTATACGGGTGAAATCTGGCAAATAACTCTTCCTTATACCAGTCATTGGTACGGGTTCTTTTGATGGCTTCTTGATGTTGTTTACTTTTGTAGGCAAATTGTTTCACTGATTCAAAGTCTTTCCATAAACTAACGGTTGCCATTTGAATTATGGGTATTTCTCCCACTCCTTTCGTATAAATTAAGCCATCATTTCCCTCCAATGCTTCTTGCGAAATAGGTACATATTTCCAAAATCGGAGTAACCAATTCCACTTAATTGTTGCCCGAGTGATAACCGCAATCGGTAGATTTGGGTCTAAATCAACTCCTTTTTCAAAAGGTTCTTTACCGACCCAAGTTCCACCCGATGAAATGTTTTTCATGTAAAGGGTAAAAATTTCAATGGTACGGTCGGCATATTGCTTTATCATATCAGAAAAAGCAAAAAAAGTATGGGCTGCTTCTTCCGATTTCCACACTTGCAACAGGCAGTAAACAGACCAATCGGGCAAAGGATTAAAACCTTTCCCTTTTCCACTACCCATCATTCGATAAAACGTTAAACCATCTATATTAGATAAATCTTTGTTGGCAAGTTGCATCATTTTAAGCCCCCAAATTTTATGGCTCAAAGAAGAAAATTTAAAGAAGGTAATTGTTGTAATTTGATTACTCATTTTTAATATTGCTGATGATTTGAATTTACTAAGGACGTTATTTTATGTAATGATTCCTTCTTAGTTTATAACACATTAATCCCTAAGTTGTTACTTCGCTGTCAGTTATTGACTCCCGTACT
>JANPIG010001221.1:0-2831 GCA_031424875.1 Cytophagales bacterium | reverse complement strand
ACCAAACTCTTGTATCTAAATCATCTGCTCCCATGCGAGTAATTGCTTCTTTGACATTAGTATTATTTACAGATATTTCAGAATTAGGATAAGTTAACCTACGAATAAAATTACCCTTTATGCTTTTTCCTGGAAATGGATTTGGAGCAATATTAGGAAAACCACTTCTTCTGAAATTTGCAAATGCTTCTGGGCCATTTAAAAATGAAGCAATCCAATATTGCGTATTAATTTGCTCCAATGCCTTACTAGTATCATAAGGATTGGCTTTTAAATATGCGTCAATAGCAGTTGCTGGAACAGCTGAATTAGCATCATAGAAGGCCATTTGTTCCATATTAAGTCGAACAGCTTTGGTGAAAAGTGCTTCTGAGGATACACCAGTTATCCATCCTCTATGGGCAGCTTCTGCCAATAATAATTGCGTTTGAGCGGCAGTAACCAAAAACATTGGAGCCGTCGTTTTCACCATTCGAGTTCTGTCCACCTGACTGTAATCATAGAAACTTGCCAATTTTGACTTTGTTACTTCAGAAGAAATCGAACCATTATCAAATCCAAACGGCATTCCTATTTGCATGCTTGGGTCAGTATTTGCCCTTGCCGCAGTTTGTAATGTACCTGAGGTAGCCCCTACGTAGCGAACAGCGATGGATTTCAAACGAGGGTCGTTGGTAGTTTGTAAATAACTTACGAATGGAGCTCCTAAATAAATATTATTTGCTTCTGTTGAATTCAATAAAGCACCAACTCCATTTGTATAATTTGCATCATGCTTAATAAAAGCATTATCGGCATTAATTTCCATTAAACCACCTTGAAAGGCTTTTTGGGCTAATTGCTGAGCTTGTGTAGCATCAATTTTGCTCAATCTCATCCCTACTCTTAACAACAATGAATTACCAAATTTCTTCCAAAGGGCAATATTTCCCCCGTACAAAACATCGGCATTCTCTATAGGTTTTGTAGCATCCAAAGCAGCGATTGATTCGTTTAACTCTTTGATAATTCCTGCAAAAACCGCTTGTTGGGTATCGTATTTTGGGAAAACGATTTGTTCAGTATAGCCTTTTGCTGCCTCCGAATAAGGAATATCTCCGTAAGAATCAGTTAGAATCAAAAAAGCATACGATTGTAAAATACGAGCCATATTATACAAATTGCTTCGTGCAGGAAGCGTTTTGGTCGTATTGATTACATCATATGTATTGCGAATAACTGAACGATAATATCGCTGCCAATTCTGGACGGTATTATCTCTAATGTCCTGATTGAAATTTGCCCCTGCTAAAACACCACTATTTGGCGATACAATCTGCTGAACTATCCCCATTTCATAAAGCAAGATTCCGCTCGGAAAGGATGAATTTACAGTAGCATTATTGAGCGTAAAAACTGGATTTACACTTAGTGCTGCTGTTTTATTGACATTTAAGTCATCAAAACCCTTATCACAACTGCTTACCATAAGGCAAAATATAGAGCTAAGAACTAAGGATTTAGGGAAATATTTATAATTAAGTTTCATAAGAATTTCATTTAAAAATTTAAAATAAAATATCGGCTTCAACAACACTAATGTTTATCAAACTTTTAATTGTTTAAAAAATCTGTGTAAATCTGTGGTGCGAAGCATCTGTGATATCCTTGTGCCAATATCCTAAAATTTAGCATTCAAATTAAAACCAAAACTGCGTGTTGTTGGCAAACCCGTTGATTCCAAGCCAGATAAATTATCCGAAGAATAACCAAAAGATTCTGGGTCAATATTATCCACCCATTTCTTCAACATAAATACATTGTTGGCTACTAGGCTAATTTTGAGTGCTTTTACTGGAAATGACTTTGGTAAAAATTTCGTAAAATCATAACCAGCCGTGATTTGGCGAAGTTTCCAATATCCACCATCATAAACGATTGGCTCAACGATTGCTTGCGAACGTACAACAGACCAATAGTCCTGTACTGGAGCTTTAACAGCATTTACCTCCCCTTTTTCAGTAACGCCAACGCCCACAACTCCACCTTCACGTCCAGTCAAAGTCATTTGGTGTAAGCCATGACGTACTGCATTAAAATTCGTTCCAGATAACATCATATTACCTAACTTATAGTCAATCAGGAATGAAAACGAAACACCTTTGTAATTAAATGCGTTGGTAATACCACCAATCCATTTAGGCAAAGCACTGCCGTAAGAAATTAAATCGTTTGTTCTCAAAGGAATACCATTAGCTCCAAAAATCATCTGCCCTTGATCATTTCTTTTAAAACCAAAACCATAAATCTGACCCAACTCTTGTCCTACTACATTCCTAAGTTCACCATTAAAAACGTGCGTTCCAATAGTAATTCGTTCTGGTTTTCCATCCTTATTATAATCCTTTTCAGTAGTTCCGTCATCATCCGTCAATAAACTTAAAGATTTGGTGTTATTATATGAAGTGTTAAATGTTACATCCCACTGAAAATTTGATGTTTTGATTGGTACTAAATTTACTAACAATTCAAAACCTCTTGTCTGGCTTTTTCCACTATTTATCAATCGAGTTACGAAACCCGAAGCATCCGAAACTTGTGCCGAGACAATCTGATCGCTCGTAATTTTTTGATAAGCAGCAAAATCAATTCCTACTCTATTTTGCAACAATTTTAAGTCTAAACCTAACTCAAATTCAGATACTCGCATCGGGCGTAAACTGGCATTCGGTACGGTTGTACCTTGAGAGCCACCCACTGGTTGCCCTGAACCCGAAGGATTATTGAACAAGTTAGAATTTACCCCATAAAATAAACTGTTTGAATATGGGGACACATCGGTATCACTTCCC
>JANPIG010001220.1:0-2164 GCA_031424875.1 Cytophagales bacterium | reverse complement strand
CCAGTTTTTGCATTGACCTATTTACTTGGTATTGATTTTCAGCCGAGAATAAAAGAGTTTTATTTGCAAAAATTACATGGCATTGCAGGTATGAAAATAGAGCAACAACAAGATTACATTATCAATGCAGGTGCCAATATTAATACCAAAATTATTGAAGAACAGTGGGACAATATTTTGCGTTTGGTCGTCAGCATCAAACTCAAACATACTGTCCCTTCTCAAATACTCAAAAGGCTAAATTCTTATGCCCTACAAAATCCACTTTATTTAGCACTTAAAGAATTGGGAAAGGTAGTTCGCACGATTTTTCTCCTTAGATACATGGATGATGAAGTAATGAGACAACGAGTGCATCAACAATTAGTCAAAATTGAGAGCTTTCACGGATTAAGCGATGCCATTTCGTTTGGAAATAATGGGCAAATTATCTACACCAATAAAGAGGAATTATTGGTTATGGAGGGCTGTAAGAGGCTTTTAGAGAATGTAGTCATTTGTTGGAAATACCTATTCCTGACCCGTTCCATCGTAAAGGTAAGTCCAAATGAACGAAAGGAAATACTCAAAACTATACCAGATATTTCAACGGTTGCTTGGGAACACTTTAATTTTCAAGGGGAATTTGACTTTGATGAGTCCCAAGATAGAGATGAGTTAGAACAAGATTTACAAGCGATGTTTGATTTTCAGATTGATGAAGATGATATGGCATAACTTGCTGTATTACAAATAGTTACAGGTATATCGTGGTGCGTTCACCCAAAATGTGTCGCAGAACCCAATGGAGAAGAATGTGTTTGAATTTGACTTGGCCATCGGAGAAATTAAACAGATTCGTAAATGTATTCTTGGGATAGGCTCTGGGAAATTATATGAACTTATCAAACCGTTCTTTTTTTTCCATCAGTTAAAAATTGGTCGTGATAAACTGCACCAGTTGACGAAAAAACAGGGTTTATTGGTCAAAAGGAAGCATTATAAGGTGGTAACTACTCAGTCAGACCACTCCTATAAAAAGTACCCAAATCTGATGAATGATTTTATTCCAACTAGTACTGAGCAGTTGTGGGTGAGCGATATAGCGTACATTCAAGTAGGCAAGGGTTTTGTGTATTTATCTTTGATTATGGATACTTTTTCTCGAAAGGCGGAGTGCCGCCCAATTGGGGCTGGGCTTTTCAACCAACTTTGGAAGCAAAAGGTCCTGTGGCTGCTTTGAAAATGGCTCTTAAAACTCGTAAAAAGAAGAATGAATTAATCCACCATCGTGCGACGACCCGGTCTGACCGTGGCGTTCAATATTGTTCCTTGGCTTACGTGGATTTAATTCAAGCAGCAGGTATCAAATTGAGTATGTGTTCTTCGGCAGAACCCAATGAAAATTCGATGGCTGAAAGACTCAACCGAACCCTAAAAAAAGACTTCAAATTGGTGAATGGATTTGTGTCGGAAGAAGTAGCTTTGAAGGCAATGCCAGAGAGGATTGAGACCTACAATAATTACCGACCTCATGCCTCACTTGACTACAAAACACCAACCCAATGTCATAATTCTGGGCGTGTTGAAAAATTAAGGTGGTATCCTTATAAAAAAATAAGGTTTTCTAATGTGGTCAAAAAACAACCTGAAAAGGCTTTTTAGAAACTGTCAAGCTATTTCAGACGCATACGGATTCCGTAGATTCCATTGAATCGGTAGAATCAGCAAATCAGAATCTGTCGATTCAAGATTCTGTAGAATCTGATTTGATTCTGTTGAGGCTGCAGAATCAAGATTCAGTTGAATTATTCAATTCAAGATTTCTGAATCATTGATTCATTTGAACCATGCCTATACATTAAATAATTTTTTCGGATAAAAATATTTGCTTATCCTAAGTATTAAGTTCTTGTACCTGAGGGAAATATTACCCCTGAATCAAAATAATGCAGATTATAACTCTCATATTTCTTCTTCGCACTATTAAACTTTTCCAATTTTCCATTCATTTAATTCCCTATTTTTGAAGTTCATTCCAACTATTACAACTTTTTTAGAACTCAATAAATAAGGATTAGCATAACCTTTCTCAATAATTTGAGTAATGGCTGTATCGGCACTTTGATTTAATTTAAATTCAAAAATGTAAATATTATCGTTTGTTTCCAAAACCAGTCAGAAA
>JANPIG010001219.1:0-6401 GCA_031424875.1 Cytophagales bacterium | reverse complement strand
CAATCCTGATGCCTTATCTTTTGTTTGGATGCAGTTTCGCTTTCTTCAAAATATTAGCCCCAATCGCTCAATTCGACCGTTCGACAACAGGGGCATTGACAATCACGGCTGGAATTAGTAGTATTTCATTCGTTGGATTTCCGATTTTTGAATTGTTGTTTGGTAAAGAAGGTTTGCAAATGGGCGTATTAATGAGTCAAGCGGGGTCGTTCGTTGTATGCGGAACGTTAGGAATTTTTACGGCTTCCTATTACTCAGCTTCAGAAGAAGTTTCAGCCAAGAAAATTGTGAAAGATATTTTTCAATTTCCTCCGTTTGTGGCATTTTGTATTGCCATTATTTTAAATATTTCAGGCTTTCATTTTCCCGTAATTGCAACTGATATTTTACAGAAAATTGGAAATCCTTTCACGATTTTAGCCTTGATATCTATTGGTTTACAAATCAGTTTCAAAAGAGAGGATTTACAAACAATACCGCTACTGTACGGTCTTTTTTATAAATTAATAATTGCTCCTTTGCTAATATTCATTTTGTATTTCCTCATATTTGGAGAACATACTTTATTGGGTAAAATATCCGTAGTTGGTGCTGCCTTGGGTTCAATGAATACCGCCACAATCATTGCAATCAATTACGGATTAAACCCTAAATTAGCAACACAAATGGTCAGCCTCAGTATTCCACTCTCTTTTATGAATGTCGGGATATGGGCATTGATTATTAGTTATTGGTAAAATGGTTATTGGTTATTTGGCAAAATAAATCACTAAACACAACTCACAAATCACAATTAAAAAAAGAATTATGAAAATATTTAAAAACTTAACCTTCTGGGTACTTACAGCCATCACAGCGGGCGTTTTATTAGGGCATTTTTATCCATCCATTGCCTTGCAACCCATCTTAGAAAAACCCATAAAGTTTAGTCTATATTTTTCTAATTTTGAAATAAAAACTACGTTTAGTGAGCTTCTGAGCAGTTTTTTCATCAGTATTGTCAAATTATTTATCTGCCCAATCATCTTCCTGACCATCACTATGGGCATTATTTCGATGGGTGATTTGAAAAAAGTGGGCAAGGTTGGAGCAAAGGCTTTAATTTACTTTGAAGTTGTAACAACGGTTGCGCTTTTCATTGGGGTAATCATTGCCAACCTTATTCGTCCAGGTGATGGCGTAGTAACGTCTGAAATTAAAGGAGGCGACATATCAAAATACACCAAATCAGCAGATGCTTTCAGTTGGTCGAAATTCTTTTGGGATAATGCCACTTTGCAAGTTTTGTTATTGGCAATCGTAATGGGAGTGGTTTTAAGCAATTATTCAGGCAGACAAAAAATAGTAGATTTTTTGGCACCAATTTCCAGAAAAATCTTCTGGGCATTACACAAAGTGATGTACTTGGCACCCATCGGAGCATTTGGGGGCATGGCTTTTACGATTGCCAAATACGGAATCAATACGCTTTTACCTTTGGGGAAATTGATGGTTACGGTTTATTGTACGATGGCTGTATTCGTTTTCGTAGTACTTTATTTTATATTAAGAACCTACAAAATTAATCTTTGGAAATTCTTGAAATACATTCGTGAGGAATTATTAATCGTTTTAGGGACATCATCATCTGAGGCGGCTTTGCCTTCGTTGATGGAGTAATTGGAGAAGATGGGTTGTTCAAAATCCGTAGTAGGTTTGGTTGTTCCTGCGGGTTATTCCTTCAACTTAGACGGCACCACAATTTACCTCTCTATGGCAATTATTTTCTTAGCTCAGGTTTTTAATATTCATTTAGATTTACAGCAAATCCTCACCATCATCGGCATCTTGATGGTAACGTCAAAAGGGGCAGCGGGCGTAACTGGTAGCGGTTTTATCGTTTTGGCATCCACTTTGACGGCTATAAAAGTTATTCCTGTTGAAGGTTTAGCATTATTGCTGGGCGTGGATAGATTCATGTCTGAGGCACGTGCCATCACCAACTTTATTGGCAATGGAGTTGCCACGGTTTGGTTGGCAAATAATGAAGGGGAGTTTGATAGGGATAAGATGGAGCGGGCGTTTGCGGGGTGATTTTTTAGTATATTTGTTGATTGGTGATAAAAATTTCAAGCAAATAAATTATGAATAAAAAGACCAATAATAAGTTCATTTCCGATGCCCATTTTATGATTTTAGGTTTAGTTTTTGTCACTTTTGGGCTGTTTTACTGTTTTTATACACTCTATTTCAATGTGGATGAAGGGTCTGAAACTTTTTATAAAATGACTTCTTGCATACTATTAATGTCATACGCATTAACAAAATTATTTATGATTATGAAGGAAAATAATAGTAGCCTTCGACTAATTGAGATTACATTGGTTCTATACATATCTATATTTGGAATTTTAGCCCTACCATTTATGATTGTATCCTTCGTTCAATATGATATAAAAGCCTATGCGTTTTTACATACATCCTTCATTATCATCATTATTGAGAAATTAGGCAGAATATACATTTCAAAAAGATTGAATAAAGAAGAAAAGGTATAGTTCTTTACCGTTTTATGTAAAAATATTTATAACAGTAAAGATTGACCATTTAATGATTTCAATATTCAAAAAAATCATAACTTTATGCTTTAACAACAATCAATATGACAGCTTTAACAAAATCTAAAAGTACATTACGCTCGCAAAATGTTAGTTATAATGGCTTGAATGAGGTTCAAATAGGACTTTTACGAATGTTTTCAAGACCCATGTCCACCGAACAAACGCTGAAAATTAAACGAGCCATTGTAAATTTTTTGTCTGATGAATTGGACGAAGAAGTAGAAAGAGTAGTGATTCAAAAGGGCATTACTAATAACGACTTTGAGAAACTTAGGAAACAACATCAAAGAACTCCAAAATCTAAATTAGTTTCTTAATGAAAGTGGTAATTGATACTAATGTCCTACGTTTAACCATTAAGAAAACTAATTTCGAGCGTTTTATATACGATGCCTTCAAGGATGAGGCTTTTGATTGGGTAGTAAGCACGGAAATATTGGAAGAATACGAAGAAAAACTTATTGATTTTTATTCAACACAAACTGCTAATTTGGTTCTTGGAATCCTTGAAATGCCCCTAATGTCATTTTTGCAGAACCGTATTTTAGGTGGAATATCATTATAGAAGACCCTGATGATAATCGCAGCGGCGAACCGCAAATTTGCTGACCTCGCTATTAGCCTAAATGTCGATTGTTTAATAACAAATGATAAGCATTTCAAAGTTTTCAAAAAGTTAGATTTTCCTAAACTAACAGTAATGACTCCCCGTCAATTTGAAAAATTCTTAAACAAGTTTCCTATTAAATAATCTCTTAAACCTTTTGACCTCATCATGCAAACCCTTAAAAACCAAATCCTTACCATAAAAATAAACCCCAAAGGGGCAGAATTGATTAGTATTTTTAATCAAGAAAATCAGACTGAATATATGTGGTCGGCGGATGCTACTTTTTGGGGAAAATCCTCCCCCGTTTTATTTCCAATTGTGGGAGCTTTGAAAGGTAATCTATATCGTTTTGAAGGTCAGGAATACCATTTGCCCCGTCATGGATTCGCTCGTGAGCGTGAGTTTTTGGTAGAAAGTGCTGATGATGAAAGCGTAACATTCTTGCTTACGCACGATGAAGAAAGTTTAAAAGTTTATCCTTTCGCTTTTGAGTTTCGGTTGAAATATGAACTTCACCAAAATTGTCTTTCTGTAACGTATTCTGTAAAAAATATTGGTGATAAAACAATGTACTTTTCCGTTGGGGGACATCCTGCTTTTGCCGTGCCTCTATCCACAGACAGCAATTATGAAGACTACTATTTGGAGTTTAATAAAACAGAAAATTTTCAACGTTGGGGCTTAGTAGATGGCGGGCTAATTGCAGACCATTCCACACCTTTTTTGCTGAATACCAATCGTTTAGCACTTAAAAAGGAGTTATTTTATGAGGATGCCATTGTATTCAAAAACCTGCAATCGACAGAGGTGATTTTGAAATCTGATAAAACGAATGGTTCATCTATGAAGTCAGACGACAGTCAGACGAATTCTAAGAGATTACAGTTAAAATTTGATTTTAAAGGATTTCCATACCTCGGGATTTGGGCAGCAAAAGAGGCTAATTTTGTCTGTATTGAACCATGGTGTGGCATTGCCGATAGCGAAAATCATAATCAAGAATTAACCAAGAAAGAAGGGATTATCGCCTTGGAAATAGAGGCAGTTTTTGAAAGAACTTGGTCTGTAACAACGGGGTAATTACACCCTCATTTCCTCCCTACCATGTTGATAACCTAATAAAATCATACGTTGAATATCTTCTTTATCGAAATTTTGAATATCAACTTCCAAAGGTCTTTCTGGACGAATTACCTTCAATTTTATCCTTTTTTGCCCTTCTAAAATTCCGTATTTACCCATTGAACCATCAATGGGTAAGCATTCATTTCTAAATTCTGCCCAATCCAAATCTGCATTGAGGCATTCATTGACGGCAATATCCATAACTCTGTCAACCAATGCCAAAAGGTTTCCATAAGGAAAATAGCCCCCTTCTATATTGCGAGTATGACAGGCAATACATACAATTTCTTCGGCTCCGTCAAGAATGGCTTTCTTGATGGGTGCGACGTCTCGTAAACCACCATCCAAAAAAGCCATTTTTCGCAAGCCTCCTATGTTAACAACGGGCATCAAAATGGGGATAGCTGAGGAAGCCATTACATAGTCTAAGAAATGTTCGTAAGTGGGGTCGGCATAAACAATACTGCCATTTATAATATCAACCGCCCCTACTTTCAAACCGATAGGGCTGGCATTGAGATTACGAATATTTATGTTTTCATGAAGAATTTCTTTTAAGGGAGTGGGGTCTAATAATCCCTCAAAATTTCTACGTATTGCACTCATACCTAAGTCATAAGTACCACGCCTAAGTGCCAGAGAATCAGGGGTATTAATATTATTTTCCCAAAAATCAGCCAGTTCCAAGGCAGCTTGATGAAAGTCGATATTACCATCATTTTCAAGCAATTGTCTGCCAAAATCATTAACTAAATAGGATGCATTCATGCTACCCGCCGAGATACCATAAATAAAATCTGGGCGAAATCCTGACTCAAAAACTGCCTTTACTACTCCCGCCTGATATGCACCTTTGACAGACCCTCCTGCCAATACTAAAATTTTACTCATTTGTACGTAGTGATTAGTAATTTGTAATTAGCTCCTATTAATTATTCATTGCTACTTCAAATATTTCTTAGAAAAATTAATTTCTCCATTTCAAAAGAAATATTAAATATTTTTTTACAAAGTAAAGGATAATTTTGCGAATATATATCAAGGAAATCCTTTGCTCTGTAGTCAAATATTTATTCTGGAATCCGTTCCGTGCATCAGACGAAGATTCACGGAACGGATTCCCATGCTACATAATTTGCAATTTTTAAATAAAAGTGCAATTTTTGTACTTAATTCTGTGTTCTGAATTTAGACGTATTCATTAAGTTTAGTTTTTGACAGAATATTAAAAAAGTACAAAAAAAGATTCATGGCAGAGCATACAAAGTGCCTAATTATAGGCTCAGGACCAGCAGGTTACACCGCAGCAATTTACGCCTCAAGGGCAGGATTATTACCCATAATGTATCAAGGTCCGCAACCAGGAGGGCAGTTGACAATTACAAATGATGTAGAGAATTTTCCTGGTTATGCTGATGGGGTTCAGGGCCCATTAATGATGCAAGACCTTGAAAAACAGGCACGTAGGTTTGGAACAGATGTTCGTTATGGCATGGCTACTTCTGTAGATTTTTCTTGCAGTCCCAAGAAAGTTTTTATTGATGATACACACGAAATTCACGCTGATTCCGTTATTATTGCCACAGGTGCATCAGCAAAATGGTTAGGAATACCTTCCGAAGAAAAGTACAACGGCCGTGGTGTTTCAGCTTGTGCGGTTTGTGATGGATTCTTTTTCAGAAATCAAGAAGTTGCCATTGTGGGTGGAGGTGATACTGCCGCTGAAGAAGCTACGTATTTAGCCAATCTTTGCTCGAAAGTACACATGATTGTCCGCCGTGATGAATTGCGTGCCTCTTTAATTATGCAAAAAAGAGTTACTTCAAATCCAAAAATTCAGTTACATTGGAATTCTGCCACAGAAGAAATTTTGGGAGACGATAACGGGGTAACGGGAGTAAAAATTAAGAATCTAAAAACTGATGTTGAAACGACTCTGCCCATAACAGGTTTCTTCGTTGCCATCGGCCATAAACCCAATACTGATATATTCAAAGGCTTTTTGGATATGGACGAAGCGGGATATTTAATTACAGAAAAAGGGTCGAGCAGAACCAATATCGAAG
>JANPIG010001218.1:0-1179 GCA_031424875.1 Cytophagales bacterium | reverse complement strand
GTATTTATCAAATGTCTTATTAACAAACTTAACGGTAAGTCCAGGGTTAACCACGGATTACTATGTGGGTTGCAAGAATACGAGTTTAGGAACGGGTTGTGAAACGGCATCGGGTGATAGAAAGAAAGTAACCATAACAGTTAATCCAATTCCATCTGCCCCTACGAGTGCGAACTTGAAGGGCGATGCAATTTGTCAGCCTGGGGTAGTGAATTTAACTGCGACTTGTGCCACTAATGAAGTAGCCCAGTGGTACAACGGTAATACTACGCTTTCAACTTTCTTATATGCAGGAGGATCTTATTCAGTAAATATCAGTACGACCCAGACCTATTACGTAGCGTGCAAGAACACAGCCACGGGTTGTGAGACAGCAGCGGGTAATCGTGCGAGTGTAGTGGGGACGGTGAATCCGAACTTACCAGCCCCCACCAATGGCCAACCAAGCAAAGGGGTAGTTTGTATCAACGAGACTTATACCTTGAGTGCCAGCTGTGGAGCGAATCAAAGTGTACAATGGTACACCACCAATACGAGTGCCGGGGTGATTTTCACCACTTTAAGTTATAGTCAAAGTGCATCGGGGACGTATACTTATTACGTAGGTTGCAAAGACAACACAACGCAGTGCGAGACTTTACCAGCAAGCAGAGCCAAAGTAAGCGTAGAAGTCTTACCTTATCCAGTAGCCCCAGCGACTCCTACCAGTAGCAAAGCAGCGATTTGTATTGGCGAGAGTGTAGTATTGAGTGCGAGTTGTGGCACGGGCGAGACGGCCCAGTGGTACACCAGTGCGGGCGTAGGCTTCACGAATTTAACGGTCTTTCCAAGTCCAGTGGGAACGGCTAATTATTTTGTAGGTTGCAAGAATGCTACGGGTTGCGAGACCTTGCCAGCGAATCGTGCGAAGGTAAGCATTGTGGTGAATCCTATTCCAGGGGCTCCTACAACGGCGGGCAGCAGTAATCCAAGTATCTGTGTAGGGGTTGAGAGTTCAGTATTGACGGCTACTTGTTCAGCGGGAGAGATTCCACAGTGGTATTTATCAAATGTCTTATTAACAAACTTAACGGTAAGTCCAGGGTTAACCACGGATTACTATGTGGGTTGCAAGAATACGAGTTTAGGAACGGGTTGTGAAACGGCATCGGGTGATAGAAAGAAAGTAACCATAACAGT
>JANPIG010001217.1:0-1041 GCA_031424875.1 Cytophagales bacterium | reverse complement strand
TAATTCCACCATCGAACCAATCAAAATCACCACTAATGAAGCCACTAATAACTGAATGGGTTTACGTTCAATCCAGCGATGCCAATAAGTATCTCCGCCCGTGGCTACGTATGCTTTTTCCAGTGGAAATGCTTCGGCGGGTTCATCTGCCAACAATGAACCTTTTGCCATTGTTTTGTATAAATTATACCCCATTACGATTGCCCCAATCAAATAAAGCGCACCACCAAATGCTCTAATAATGTGCATTGGAATGACTTGGAGTGTAGTTTCAAGGAAATTTCCATATTTCAATGTCCCTTCTGGATTAAATTCTTTCCACATCAATCCTTGGGTAAACCCTGAAATATACATGGGTACTGCATAAAATAAAATGCCCAAAGTACCAATCCAAAAGTGGAAGTTTATCATCTTTTTGGAATATAATTCAGTACGAAATATTCTGGGAATCAGCCAATACAAAATGGCAAAACTCAGAAACCCATTCCAGCCTAAAGCTCCTACATGTACGTGAGCCACAATCCAGTCGGTGAAGTGGGCAATGGCATTGACATTCTTGAATGAAAGCAATGGCCCTTCAAAAGTTGCCATGCCGTAAGCCGTAACACCAACCACCATAAATTTCAAGATAGCATCTTCCCGCACTTTGTCCCAGGCTCCTCTCAAGGTCAATAATCCGTTCAACATTCCACCCCAAGACGGAGCAATCAGCATTACAGAAAATACTACTCCCAATGACTGAGCCCAATCTGGCAAACTAGTATAAAGTAAGTGGTGAGGTCCGGCCCAGATATACAAAAATATCAATGCCCAAAAGTGTAAAACGGATAATTTATAAGAATAAATGGGTCGGTTTGCCATCTTGGGTAGGAAGTAATACATCATACCTAAATAAGGCGTTGTGAGGAAAAAAGCCACTGCATTATGTCCGTACCACCACTGCACCAAGGCATCTTGCACACCCGCATAAAGCATATAACTCTTTGTTAATGAGACGGGTAGCTCAAAAGAATTGACAATGTGCAAGACCGCAATCGTAAC
>JANPIG010001216.1:0-2469 GCA_031424875.1 Cytophagales bacterium | reverse complement strand
AAGATGATGATAGAGTTTACCCGCCCAACGATTATCCGAAGAAGCCAAATTATATTCCAGTCCAGCCACCCGATTAAAGGCATTTGTTCCTCTTCCAATTTCTGGATTTAATACATTTTTATCCACAAACAAAAAGGCAATATTTGAACGACTAAAAATCTTTCTTTGGATTGCCCCCACGATGAAATTAGTAGCAGAAATTCCCTTGAATTTATCTTCACCCGTTTGTACACCCATAACTCCCACCCGCCAATTATCGTTTAGTTTTCCACTGATTCTGGCTCCAAAATTTATCTTGTTTTGCACATTAATGCCCGAGGCAGAATCTTGGGCAATTCCAATACGGCGTGAGAAAAAAGGATTGGCATTTTCAGAACCAAAATTGGTAAAAAGGTCAGAGTTTTCAAGGAAAAATTGGCGTTGTTCGGGGTATGAAATATCAAAACGGGTAAGATTGGTAACTTGTCGATCTGCCTCCACATTTGAGAAATCAGGATTGACGGTTAAGTCCAAATTCAAGCCCGAAGTAATACCCACTTTTGCATCCCCACCAACGGTAAATTTATTGCCCGATGAAGGATTATTTTTCTCAAAATCACTCAATGAACTCCCTGCCATGTAAGGAATTAGAGAAATATTGGCCCCTGATTTTTTGAGTGGTTTTTCAAATAACATGGGAGCCGTGAAAGCTAAATTAAAAATAAGCTGAACCTGAGGAATACGAGTGGAGACGGAAGTTTCATTGGTCTGAGTATCAAAACGATAGCTCAAAAAATTCCAACGTTGAGAACCTTTACTAAAACGCAAGGTGGTGAAAGGAATTGCCATCTCGCAAGTCCAATAACCTTCATAAATTTTCGATTGCCCCTGCCATTTATTATCCCAAAAAGTATTAAAGTATTGATTATCAGCACCGCCATTTGAAATCAAAGCTTCTCGCATAACTCCGTAGGGATTCATACCAAAGAGTACGGCATTTGTTTTGTCATTGAAAGTATCAAAAATGAAGGAAATATTGTCATTTCCACCCGCCCGAAAGTCTCTGCGATTGGAAGTAATGATGTATTTATTGTTCTTAGAATAGCATTTTGCTGAAACATAAATATACTTATCATCAAAGGTAATTTTTACTTCAGTTTGTTGTTTAGCACGAAGCGTATCTTTAGGAAAATATTGCCAAAATTCACCCGTTGGGTTGGTATTTTGCCAAGTTTTTTCATCCAAAATACCATCAATTTTTATCTTTTCAGTAGTGGCTTTTACATCAAAAGTCTGCGGAATATATCTTTCGCTTTGAGCAAAATTTGAAAAAGTATTTAGTAAAATGATGAAGAGCAATAAAATTTGTTTCATGTAATGGAATTTGTTGATTGTGGTGCAAAATTAGGGGAAAATTCTATCCTTTTGTTTATCTTTTTACCTTTGTTAGAGTTTTCACTAACAAATCGGACGATAATTTTGATGGTTAAAACACCAACAAAAGCAAAAATCTTCACACTTGATTGAAAATTTGAGAGTAACAAATTGCCTTTTTACCAATTTTTGGTAAATTGAGAAAAAAATTTAGGAAAATGAGAAATACATCAATATCATTGGGAAACTATTTTGACCAATTTGTGAGCAGTCAAGTATCAGCAGGTCGTTACAAAAATGTTAGTGAGGTTGTTCGTGCGGGACTACCTCTTTTAGAAGATGAAGAAAGTAAAACAATAGCATTGAGAGCTGCAATTCAAGAAGGAATTGACAGTGGGATTGCTCACGATTTTGACTTCTACAAACATCTTCAAAATTTAAAAGCAAGCAGACAAAACAATGGCTAAATTTAAGCTGACTAATAAAGCTGTTGAAGACTTGACAAAAATTTGGGATTACACATTTGACAAATGGTCTGAAAGCAAGCAGACAAATATTATGAAATGTTGCTTGAAAACTGCCAACACATTACAGATGACCCCTCTATTGGAAGAAAATACACAGAAGTTAAAGATGAACTTTGGGGACTAAAAGCAAATCGGCACATAATATTTTACCGTAAGTTTGATGACCAACCAATCGAAATAACGAGAATTCTGCACGAACGAATGGATTTAGAAAGCAGAATTGGTGAATAAAAATAAATTCCAACAAAATATTTGACAAAACAAAACTCACAAAAATCGGTGGTACAGCTTCAAAACTGTGCCACCGATTTTATTTTAAATTCATAAATTTCAAGGCTTAATTCTCACAAGTCTTATCTTTGTAAATCAAAACAATTATAAATTCTCCGATGGCAAGACCTTCCCACAATCCTAACGATAAAAAAAAATCAGCCACTAAAAACGAAACGCCCCTCTCTAAGCAATACAACCAGATAAAACTCAAATATCCTGGGGCTTTGCTGTTGTTTAGGGTGGGTGATTTTTACGAAACTTTTGGAGAAGATGCCGTCCTGACTGCCAAAATTTTAGGCATAACCCTTACCCGCAG
>JANPIG010001215.1:0-1076 GCA_031424875.1 Cytophagales bacterium | reverse complement strand
TATGGGATAATGTCAATAATTTTTTACCCTCTATCACTACAGATACCCTCACAAATTCTTTAAATGGTAATAATATTTATGCTTCTGGAAAAACTACTAATTCTACTTCTTTCGTAGTGCAACGACAAACACCAACGTATCGAAATCTACTTTGTCCACCGTCAATTAACCTCACAGGCAACATTTTGGATGCTTTATATAGGGCTTCGGGATTGGTTTCCATGGCGGGAAATATCAGTTCAACTTCAACTATAGAATCTTCCTCACAATCATATATTCAATTGAATGTCAATACTTTAATTAATTCAGGAGTAAAATTTCAGGCTCAAATTGGGGCTTGCCCGAACAACTAAGGCTTTATACTTGGATTGTTATAGAAACCTTTTCATTTCTCAACAGTTATAAATATAGTCGTACTCAATGTTACGATTTTTTTATTGATAGAATATGAAACATACCCTTACTTTAACTGACCCAGAGATAGACCGTATCGTAGAAATGGCATGGGAAGACCGCACACCTTTTGATGCCATTTTAGCTCAATTTGGCTTGAAAGAACAAGAAGTAATTGCGGTAATGCGAAACGAAATGAAACCATCTTCTTTTCGTATCTGGCGTAAACGTGTACAGGGACGTGCTACCAAACACCGTGCTAAAAGTGCTGTTGATGATGCCCGGTTTAAGTGTACTTTGCAAAAGAAAATTTCGTTGAATAAGATTTCTAAACGTTAAACTCCTCATATTCAGAATTTTATTCGGTCTTAACCAAGATTATTTTACATAGTAATTCTGTTAAAACAAAATTTTATTGGCATTTTGCTTAAAAAATACCGTTTAATAAAAATTATATTCGCAAAAAGTGCTTTTTTGTAGAATTTCTTAGAATATTTCTTTTAAACTCCTTAGCTTTGCAAAACATTTCCCGGTAAACTAACTCACAAACAAGCCTAAATTTTATAAATATAACCATCGGTAGCAATTCGATGGCTTTTTCTGTTTTTAATAATCTAAACAATTTAAACGCCCTCTGAAAATGAGTATTAAATTAGATGCCATTGACCATAAAGTACTGGAAA
>JANPIG010001214.1:0-2706 GCA_031424875.1 Cytophagales bacterium | reverse complement strand
AAAAAATATGAATAATACATTTTTCATTTATTGAGTGAAATATTGTAATTCCGATTTGAAAAATAGATTTTCCTTTCGATTTGTTTGATATTAAAATTTATTTCATTCAATTTGTCGGATTCAATCTGTAATGATTGTTCTGGATTTGAAATGGCAAAGAGTGGCTGGTTACCAAGCATATGCACTTTAATTTTCCAAGAGTCTGGTTTCATTTCTTTAAACGAAAATTCGTTCCTGTTGTTCATTTGGGTTGTAAAACTTTCCTTATCGTTATAAAGAGTAACTAAAACAATAGGATTCTTATCTGTATTATCTATTTCATGTAATTTGGTAGTATGCTCAAAATTAATTTTGCCCACTACTCCCCCTGTTTTAGTAAATAAAACATTAATATTGCTTGTACTATTTGCTTTTACGTCCACCTGCATGGGGAATTTGGTGGTAGAAATAACGCCAATTTTGTTACTTTCAATTTTTAGAAAATACTGGTCAGGCACTAAATCTTTAAAGAAAAATCTGCCCGTGGAATCTGTCATAAATCGTTTCTCCCCCAACTGCACCATTACTCCTTCTTTTGAAATACCATTATTCATTCCAAAAATTTCCCCAGAAATCATCCCTAATTTTTTATTTTTAGCAATGGGTAAATTTAATTTTAGAATATATTTTGCTGAAAAAAACAAAGTATTTTGATAGGAATCAGACACATTTGGTAGAAAAACCTGTCCTCCACTTAAACTAAATTGATGATGTTTGGTATCATAGGTTAAGGAAGCATCTAAGAATGTCCGTTGTTCAAAAAGCTGATCTGGACTATAGTTATTCCTATAAAGTACATTTGCACTCAAGTTCTGTTTGACATTAACTCTCAGATTGCCACCATAATAAACCAAGCTTTGCAAAGAATTATTGGTTGTGAATTTTCTGGTATATTGGTGTTCAAAGTAAGCTCCAATCCACATCCAAGGCATAATTTTTACGGTGGGTTGAATCATATTGGAAAAAGATAAATTTCTCGAGAGACTATCATCAGACAATAAATTTTGTGAAAAACCATATCTTGACTGTGTATTAAGCGAAAACTTGCTTGAGTTGAACATATATGCAAAATTCCCCAAATCTTCTTTGTAATGAAATCTGGATGGTGTTTGGCGGTCTTCACGTTCTTGCTTAATAAAATTGAGCGTAAAGATATTTTTTTGATTGAGTTGGTAAGAAATGAATCCTAAATAAGTCTTGACAAAAGGTGAAAATGAATACACATTAGCATCTAAACTCGGGTTAGTTCTTGAGAAATTTGTGTTGACTCCCAGACTTATTTTTTGAGAAAGTGCATAGTTTATTCCATTGATCAGCAACCACGAATTATTATAAAAACCATAGAAATTCTTGTCAGCATATACCAATTCATTATTGATTTGAAATTTACCAAAACGCCAATAAAACTTGTTATAGAATCCTATACTGAAATTTTGCTCGTCCTCACCCAGACTCATTTCGGTTTCAACAAGAAGATTTTCTTTTTTAATATAAATAGAAGTTCCAAGAATATTAGAAGTAAATGTACGATTAGGTAGCGTTAAATTTTTTGAAATAAAATTGAATGAAATTGCATTGCTGTTACTAAAATTATAGCGAATACTTCCCCCCCAAGCATCTTTTTGATTTGGAAAAAAACGTGCTTTTTGATAAAATACTGACACATTCATTTTGTCAATCTTTTGCTCAATTTTAATGCCTCTTCCATAACGGCTAAATTCCATCAAATTACTCAATCTCTGCAGATAATCACCCACCGTTATAGAAAATTTCCCCTTATATGCGTAGGAAAGAGCATATTCATCCGTATTTCCAGCCGCTGGAAAATCAAGTTGATTAGGACCTCTTATGGAGAAACTTACATGATTTTTATTGTCAAAATCCAAAAAACCATTGCCATTTGCATAATATTGAAAAGCGTTTACCACTTGTTTCCCAAATTTTAAATCAAAATATCCTACTCCAACTTCCATTGGAAAACGAAGGTATTTATCAGCCTTTTTGATTTTACTGGAATATACTGGAATTGAAATAAAGCTAATAATGGGAGCTTTTTGTTTTTCTGAAAAGACTTTTAAATCGGCAGTAGTTTCCCAATAGTTTTGATCGGTAATTGGTATAATCTGTTGAACATCCACTTTTAAAGAGGAATCAGGTTGGATTAAATAATAATCTTTTTTGCCTAAAATACTGCCTCTGCTGGTTTCTATCTTAATTTTTTCAGGTTTATTTCCTGAATTTTGAATTAAAAATTTACTCACAATGGCATCACCTTCTTGTACATATTCGTATTGAGTGAGATTAACAATTTCTATATTACTTACTTCTTCAATATAAACAGAAACTCGCTTAAAGTCAAGGACATTTTTTTCAGAAAGCAATGCGAAATCCATAAAATATTCCCCTGAAACATTGTTTCGGGAGGTACAAACAGTATATGAAAAACGATTGATGGTGGTATTAATAACCGTCTTTTTATGCGTTAAAACCGACCAATTAGAAGGAAGAATCAAGGTATCAAGAAGTCCCTTTTCATTTTTTATTGTACTTTCTACCTCAAAATATAAAGTAAAATGCCCCCCAAGAAGAACATTTTTTTGATAATCTGAGACATTAATTGATAGTTTTTCTTGGCTATATGCACAAAAAGTTATTCCTAATATTAAT
>JANPIG010001213.1:0-6101 GCA_031424875.1 Cytophagales bacterium | reverse complement strand
TTTGAATTGTTGAATTGTTGAGGTTAGATTTCAACAACTCAACAATCCAAACTTCAACAATTTAAAATCCCCCTAATATTAATAGTTTTTTCATGTTTTTTTAAAGGATAAGTTTGTGTTGCCAATCTGGTTTTTAAGATTGTCAATACATTTAAAACCATTCTTTAAAACTCATAAAACAATGAAAATCAAGATATTACCTCTCGTTTTTGCTATTATCTTTTTAGGATTAATTCAAATAAAATCCCTTGCTCAAATTGGCATTAATTCGACCAATGCTGCACCATCAGCTAATGCGATGTTGGATGTTAGTAGTACCAACAAAGGCGTATTATTCCCACGAATTTCGAGTTCGGGTTCGATTGCTTCCCCATCGGCAGGTTTGCTTTTCTATAATACAACCACCAACAAATTCAATCATTTTGACGGCACGGCTTGGCAAGAAAGCACCTTTGGCAATCAATGGAACGTGAATGGGAGTGCTATCTCCTACTCAGGTGGAAATGTAGGCATTGGTGCGGTTACGCCCATTGCACCCTTAAATATTTTTAACAATACTAAATCCATTGCTCAATTTCAAAATACAAATACTGGCACAACCGCTACGGATGGTTTTTTTATTGGATTAAACAGCTCTCTTGTGGATGCCTCTGTCTGGAATTTTGAAAATAGTGCAATGAGATTTGGTACAAATAATACGGAAAGATTAACCATTTTGTCTGGCGGAAATGTCGGAATTGGCGAAATAAATCCAACTGAAAAATTAGAAGTCAATGGAAATATAATCGCAAAACAATTAGCTTTAAATCCTACTGGAATTTCGGCAAATGCCAATGCCATACTTGATATGGTGGGTACAGATAAAGGGGTGCTTTTTCCTCGTATGACTACAGCCCAGCGAAATTTATTGCCAATCGTTACTGGATTAACTGTTTATGACATTACCACTAAAGGCTTTTGGTTTCATGATGGTACGGCTTGGCATCAACTTAGTTCTTCTTGGACTACCGATGAATCAGTAGCTTATGCCAATGCAAAAAGTAATTCGCCTGTAATAGGTATTGGATTAACACCATTGCCTACCTCAACTACGCCTGCTACCCCAGGCGGAAGCGTATCAAATGGTCGGTTGCAAATTGTTGGCTCTAACAATTCCGACCAACTAACCATTCGACATCCCAATAGCCCAATTTTAAGGTGGGGCTTTTACGTGAGTTCCATAGATAGCTCTTTGAATTTTTATTATAATGGTTCACTAAGGGCAAATATTGACAGGGTAACAGGTATTTACACGGCTCTTTCGGATAGGAATTTCAAAAAAAATATTACTTCTATCAACCCTGTACTTGATAATGTTTTAAAACTGAATGCTTACAAATATAATTTTATAAAAAGCGAAGATTCTGATAGAAAATCAATCGGCTTTATGGCACAAGACGTGTTGGCTTATTTTCCAGAATTGGTTTATCACAAAAAAGACAGAGAAACCAACGAGCCTTTTTTAATGATGGATTATGCAGGTTTTGGAGTCATTGCGATAAAGGCAATTCAAGAACAACAAACTCTTATTGATGCCCTCCGAACAGAATTGGATGAGTTGAAGATGGTGGTGGGGCAAATAAAAGCTCAGATTAATAAGTAAATCTCTAAATCAAAACATACCAATGGAAAAACTAATGCCCACTTTTTGTCGGATTGTTCGGGCAAGAATTTACTTTCCCCGAACCAAGAAAACCATTCCGCTCCAAGAAATTATTATGCTCGAAGGCTTGGTTAATTACACCATCCTACACTTGTTGAATGGTCGGAAAGTCTTGATTCCCAGAACATTAAAGCTGTTTGAGTCAATCCTCGAAAACTATGATTTTCTGAGAACGCATCGAGGGTTTATCATCAACTGTGGACATTTGCAAAGCATTGATAATGAAGGACTTTCCATGTGTATGACCAATAATTTAATGGCTATTATATCAAGACGGAGGAAAGGAATTGTCAATGAAAGGCTACATTTTCAAGCATAAATTATCATTAAAAATAAACGAATATGAAAAAGCAAATTTTTACCATTATTCTATTTACCATTGTTAGCTTCAATACTGTTTTTGGGCAATTTCAACTCAGTGCCACAGGCTCAAACGATATGCGGTTGCGGACGAATAATCTCGACCGTTTGAATATTTCAACGAGTGGCAGAGTCGGAATTGGTACTGCCAGTCCAAGTTCTTTGTTCCACACATTCATAGGAGATGCAGGTAATGTATCGCCCAGAACTGGAACAATCGGAACACTTGAAACCAATGGTAGTACAGGATATTTGAGTATTCTTACGCCAAACACTGCTACGTCAGGGATTGCTTTTGGTAGCCCCGATGGCAACGCAGATGGTTCCATTAATTATAATCATCCGACCCATAAACTGACCTTAAATACCAAGGCAACAACCCGAATGACCATTGACAGTGTGGGAAATATAGGCATTGCAGATACTGCACCAGAAGTGAGGTTGGATATTAATGGGGCTGTGCATATTCAAAAAGATTTATTGCTCAAAGAGAGACTCTTTCAACCATCAGTCAGTGCCAATTATGACCCTTTTGATAGACAGGATAGATCATTTGTTACCATCGAACCCTCTTCAAATGTTACGACGACAATTAACGGTTTCTCTGCACCAACTACCCCACAAACCTTTGGGACGGTGCTATACGTTTCCAATGGTTCAACGGGTTCAATTGTGCTGAAAAATAATGCTTCAACGGTGCAAAACAATAGAATCATTACCAATTCGGGTTCTGACGTAACCATCACGGGCAGAGGTGGAGCTATTTTAATATTTGATTTTACAGGTTGGCGATTGATTGCTTATGCAGAGTAGAAAATTCTCTTTACCATTAACTAAATAACCTGCATGAAAATGTGGGTTATTTTTGTTTTTATCAAATAAAAAACTACATTTGAAAACGTATATTCTTATCGCTAACTCATTGTATTACCTTGAAAATCAAACTGTTAATCTATTTTGTGGTGTTACCGTTTTCGCTATTGGCTCAGACTACTGAACCATCGAGACTCTCTATACGCATTGATGGACAAGAAGTTTCATTTAACCCCAAATCTACTATTGAATTATCGTCTAATTATCACGAAATCGTCTTTCATTTTCCCGAAGAATATGCCTACCAATACCGTCTCGACGACTTAGAAAATCAGTGGCAAAAATCTAATTTTCCAATAATTAGATACACAAATCTTAATGGTGGAGATTATAAATTTCATGGTAAAATGTTGTTAAACAATACCGTCATAAAGGAATATTTAATTCAAATTAAAATCCAAGAAAATTTCTGGGAAAAGTGGTGGTTTTGGCTTTTTGTGGGTTTATTCTTTGCCCTTTTTGTGGGTTCAACTTTATATTTTTGGTTTTTGTATGATTTTAGACAACGCATGAAAACTGAACAAATCAGGCAAAGAATTGCAGCAGATTTGCACGATGAGGTGGGGGCAAATTTGAGTAGTATTACCTTCTTAGTAGAATCTTTGCGAAAACGATTGAACGGAAGCCATGAAAATGTAAAGGATTTGTTGGAAAGAATTTCGAGTAATTCCACCGAATCTGCAACGCTAATCAATGACACCATTTGGGCATTGAATCCCGCTTATGACAGCTTCGATAAGCTCTTGGAACGCATCAAAAGTTTTGCTTCGGGACTGTTTTCTGCTAATGATATTGCCTTCACAATTGAAAATAATTTGACCCAAACGCAATTTGAATTATCCATCGAACAACGAAGAAACCTGTATCATATCATCAAAGAATCCATCAATAATATCATCAAACACGCCTCCGCAACTAAGGTTTTTTTGCGGATTAATGAAGATGAAAATGGAATAAATATTTGTATTGAAGACAATGGAGTAGGTTTTTGTACTGAAAGAGAATATGAAGGAAATGGTGTTAAGAATTATAAAATCAGGACATTAAGCGATGAAATAAAGGTGGAAGTAAGTTCTGAAATTGATGTTGGGACGAAGGTGGAAGTGGAGTTATTTACAAAAAATCATTAAGCAATTATGCCACGAATGCACGAATAATTTGATACAATTAATATTCGTGCATTCATGGCGTAAATCATCAAAATATGTGATTTTTAGCTTGAAATATATTCCTCTATTTTACAGAAAATTAATCGCCATCTATGATAAGGGTTTTGTTATTCGAGGACAATAAAAATTTCAGAGAAAGCCTGTCCCTTTTTTTGGCAAGTTCTGAAAATATCTGGCTAACTGGCTCATTTCCAGATGCTCGTGAAAGTGTCCGTATTGTCAAAGAAACCAACCCAGACGTGATTTTGATGGATATTGAAATGCCTTATATTTCAGGAATTGAGGCGATGATTTTACTGAAAAAACAGAAAATTCAGGCCAAAATTTTGATGCAAACGGTGTATGATGAAGACGATAAAATCTTTGCGGCAATCTGTGCGGGAGCATCGGGATATATCCTAAAAAGTAGTAAGCCCGAAGAATATTTACAGGCAATTGAGGAGGTAAACTTGGGCGGTTCGCACCTTTCGCCAACGATTGCGACGAAGGTTTTGAAGATGTTTCAAAATCAGTTTGTGAAAGAACAACCCACCTACGTTGATTTGTCCACCCGTGAGCGAGAAATTTTGAATTGCTTGGTTAAAGGCATGAGTTACAAGCTGATAGCGGATAAATGTTTCATTAGTATCAATACCGTTTGTACGCACGTGAGGCATATTTACGAAAAACTACACGTAAATTCTGCCCCCGAGGCAATCTTGAAAGCTATTGAGTTGCATTTGATTTAAAGTATTTCTTTGCCACAAAGACACCAAGTCACCAAGGTTCTTTAAAACATATTTCTTTGTGCATTTGACTATGAGTCCCAGAGCCTTCGTGGCTACTAATTATTTTCAAAATAAACCCCATAAAAACATGGCAATTACCTCACAAGCATTACAAAGAGTATTGGCTCACAAAAGACCCGTAAGCCCTGGCTCTAAAAAAAGTGAGCCTACGATGGAAGGCATTTATTTATCAAAATTGCAATTGAAAACCTTAGGAGAAAAACTCCTTAATGCAAGCAATGGACCCGATGGGGTTTGTTTTATGGTGGGAGTTGAAAAAATTGGAGCCAAATCTATCAAAACGGTGGAGGTTGTTCCTTATAGAGATGAAAAAGGCAATAGAATCATTTTCAATAATTGCATTTTTACACTAAATGCCGAAGGTTTGGAAGAAAATTCAAATAGAGATTTGATTTTTGATGGTAACGGACATCGCACAATACCAAACGGAAACCCTCCTGCGGCAGCTATGAAAATGGCAGTTGAAGCACCCATTACGGTTGGTTCGCAAAGAACACCTCCGCCTTTTTCTTGATTGTATTTATGAATATTCCACTAATCATTTATCGCATATCGGGCTGGCTCATTACGGTTACAGAAATTTCCCTTGCTATTTTCGCCATAACCACCAAGCGAATGTGGCAAGGGAAGTATATCTTCATGGCTATCTACCTATGTTTCAATGCTTTTTCAGATATTGTTTCGTTAATTACGGCTACTTTATCGGTCAATAATTTGTTCCTTTCCAACATCGTAAGTCCAATGAATTTTACGTTAAAAGCCCTTTTTTTGAGGGAACAACATCGTAATCAGTATGTCAGATGGGGCGTAATTTTCATCATCATCATTTTTGTGGGTATCAACATTATCAACTCATTTTATTTAGATAAATTCAAAGAAATAAGTACTATTGGATTAATAATCAACCGTTCATTCTTCTTAATTTTCACGGTTTGGAATCTTACGCTGATGTTCAGAAGTAGAAGCAATCTGAACAAATTAAGGCAAAATCCTGATTTTTGGTTTACGGCAACCATGTTTTGTTTTGCTTTTATGGGTTTGATGACAACTATTCTAACAGACGTAAGTTATGCCGCTGGGAGTGATATGGTGCTGTATGTTCTGTTCATTTCTGAAAATTTGATAGATGTAGGAATTTATTGGGGGTATTATAGGGCGATTAAATTGTTGAAGTGAAGAATAGGTGTTAGTGGTTAGGTTTTAGGTGAA
>JANPIG010001212.1:0-1966 GCA_031424875.1 Cytophagales bacterium | reverse complement strand
GTAACTTTCGACTACTTTTCGGAGGTAAAGTACTAAGTTACGATTTTTTTTATTTCTTTTTAACTCATTGATATTCATATACTTAACTGTTTAATGTCAAGTAATTTTAGTAGCATATGAAAAGTTGTATAATTTACATTATGTTAAATAGAACTTTATAAACTTTAAGAACCTTGTATAAAATACAACCAAAAAGCCCTCATACATATGGTATGAGGGCTTTTTGAAAATTAATAACTCATGGAGAAAAATTCCCCATAATATATTTTATTCTCCTAAAGCTTTTAATTTATCTTCCATCTTCAAAATTTGATACAAACTCTTTAAGTTATTCTTAATTTCTTCATCTGGCTTAAGTGAATATGCTTTCTCGAAATATGGCAATGCTGCTTTAAACTTATCAGTAGCGGCAGCTTCAACAGCTTTACCTTCTGTTTTATAAGTATTCATATCCATGGCATCTACCTTGCCCTTAATAATTACAGCTTCATTGAAATTTTGTACGCCTAAGTTGAAGTTCACATCAAAATTATTTGGTTCTAATTCAAGAGCCTTATAATAATATTTCAAAGATGTTGATTTTGCTTCGTTTTGCTTAGCTTGAATGTCAGCTAATTTCTTTGATACGTCTCCTACATTTGTTGCAGTAGCCGATTGTTGAGCTGATTCTTCGTTCAATTTTGCCAAAACACCATTTGCCTCATCTTTCATACTGGCTACCTCCCCTATTTGTCTTTTAGAAGCAGCAGCGGTTTTAGGTTCTTTTTTAACTTTATCATTCAAACGCTTGATTTCATCTTCATACGCACTAATTTTATCTTTTTGAGCTTGAATTTTCTTATTCAATGCATCCACATTACCTTTTGATAATTGAGTAGAATAACCTTTTATCTCCTTATCCATCTCTTGAGCCTTATTGTCATAAAGAATAGCTAAATTTACAATTTCTTGTATATTTTTAGAACCTCCATTTACGGAAGACTCTAATTCTTTAATGGCAGAATCCAATCGCTTGAAACCCAATAACATATTGATTTTCTCAGATTTTAAATCCTTATTTGTTGGATTTAAAGCAATACCTCTATCAATTGTAGCAAGTGCTTTCTCCTCATTTTTATCATTTCTATAAATCTGAGCTAAAGCATAAATCATAGCTGGGTCTTTTCCACCTAACTCTAAAAAATGCTCGTATCCTTTGGCTGCCGAAGCATCATCTTTTGCCATCTGACCAATAACACCTGTGTACATGGCCGCAGTAGTATCTTTAGGATTAAGTTCCATACCCATTTGAAGATCTTTCAACGCTTCACCATAATTTTTAGCTTGGTACTTGGCAATTCCAGCGTCCATGAAGGCACCGTACATTTTCTGTCCTTCAATCTCCATTTTACCATCTTTGTCTTTTATTACCATCAAATATTTCTTTGCTGGAGATGTTGGGTCAAGTGCTACTGCTTTTTTGAAATATTCATAAGCCTTGTTGGCGACCATCGGAACGGTCTTAATCAACGTTGAATCTCTTGAATTAGCAATATCTAAATATGCTTCTCCACGAGTAAGCCATGTTTTAGCCTTCAAAGAGTCTTTCTTCATAACGGCTTCATCGGCTTTTTTCTTAGCTTCGTTATATGCTTTACGATTTGCTTCAAGCAACAATTTGTCGGCTTGTGCAAAGGTTGCTCCTGCTGTCATCAGTATCGCAAGGATAGCAAGTGTTAATTTTCTCATTGTTTATTTATCTGGTTTGGTTTTGTTCGACGATACACTTTAACTGGTGAACGGTAAACGGTTGGGAGTTTATTTTATTTTGGTTTAATATCAAATTTTAACTTGTAACGAATTATCGGCTGTTAAGTTACTGCCTTAACAAAAGATTAACAACTAAAAAAGTTAAAAGGTGAATGAAATCTTTTTATCATTAACCTTTTAACTTAAAAAAACGTTCTTATTCCTCTCCACTTTCATC
>JANPIG010001211.1:0-1616 GCA_031424875.1 Cytophagales bacterium | reverse complement strand
ACGATGGCTCACGAGAAGGGACGGGGGTATTTAGAAGAATAAATACACGAAAAATCAATACCATCAATCGTGGATTCTTGGACTTTTCAGCTTAGGAAATAACCAAAGGCACAGAGATTTCAAAACTTGCTCCTTGCCCTTTTTTCACTTTAAATTTTATTTTACCGCCTTTGATTACGCTGATACGGCTTTCAATGTTTTTTATGCCAATGCCTCGGTTGGGTTTATTGACTTCCGCCAAGTCAAAACCGATGCCATTATCGCTTACCTGCAAAAATAAACGTTCTTCATTTTTGCTCAATGTAATATTGATAACACTCGCCTGAGAATGTTTGAGAGCATTGTTTACTAATTCTTGTGAACTACGATAAAGCGTTAATTCAATTTTTTTATCAAATATTTCTGACAATTCTCCGTGATTAAAACATATCAAAATACCCGTATGTTCAGTCATTTTTTGGGTAAAATCTCTGAGGGCAGCAATTAGCCCGAATTCGTCTAAGGTACTGGGCATCAGGTCTTTGGAGATTCTTCTGACGTTGTTGAGAGCTTCATTCAATTGCTTTTGGGTTTCGAGGAGGAGGTGGTCTCGTTTGGCAGCATCATCGCTAAACTTGATGATTTGCGTGAGGCTCATGCGTGAGGCAGAAAGAAGCGTTCCGATTTCATCGTGCAAATCTCCCCCAATTTGTCGGCGAACACTTTCTTGGGATTCCACACTGGCTTCGAGCATCTGTTGGCGATGTTCTTCTTCGATGCGTTCGGCTCTTTCACGCTGTAAACGCTGACGACGATAATACAAAATAACAAAAAGGATAATTGCCGAGGTAGGCAACAACATGGCGAAAGTCCCTAAAATAATTATTTTCGCTTCGTTCATGTGGGGTTAGGGAATGGGTAATTAGGGATTGGGGATTAAGTAATGATAAAACCTTTTATTTTGATTTAAAATGTAAAGTTAAGGCAATGAATTTGAAGAGTAAATAATATTTGGGCATCTAATCCCTAAAATTCCTATCCTCTCAAACCCTTAACCAGCCGATTATGAAGGACATACACTATCACGACAACGGAGGTGGAAAACACCAACATTGCCGCTGTGCCTATTTCGATGATAGATTTGACTGTATCGGCGTTTTGCTGAACCATAAACCAATTGCTAAAAAAATACGGTGAAAAAGTAAAAGGTAATCTTTAGAATTCCAAAATTGAATGATTGATTTGTCTTTATTGAATGTAATAAACTCCGCAAAAATATTGACAAAAAATATGCCTGAGAAATAAATAAGCACTCCTACTCCAATCCAAAAATATGGATAAAGAAAAAGATTCTTGATATCAAGTTGATTAAGTAATTGATAGAAAAAAAATAGGCTTATCGCAATTAAACAAATATTGCTAACACTTTGAGCCAATGAATCAATGCGATTAAAATCTCTTTCCTCAGAAAAATTTGACCAAGCAATTAATAAAATTGTTATAATTGCTATTGTAATTATTGCTCTTCTTAAATGTAAACTACTTACTATATTATAAAAATAATAACCCCAAAAAAGAATATCTGTGTAAGCAATTGTATTAACTAAAAAATGGTTTTGTTTGTGATTAAATACATA
>JANPIG010001210.1:0-8675 GCA_031424875.1 Cytophagales bacterium | reverse complement strand
GCGACTTTGCGTCTTTGCGGTTAGCACTTAAATCTTCTCTAAAATCTTCTGAATCATTTCTTGAAAATATACGCCATTCTGCGGACCGTACCAATTCATCACTCTGGTTTCGTATGAATTCAAATTGTAATGCCGGTCGTGGGTGATGTAACCAACGTATCCACCGTTGAAACTGGTAACAATGAGATTAAGGTTTCTGTTGCGAGCCGTTCTGATAACATCTGGCATGAGTTCGCCAGAGTAATCACAAGGTGTACCAATCATTACATTTTTGCCAATTTTCATGGCTTTCATTTCGGCTGGATAATCGCCAAAAAGGGTCTTGAAAACCCATGGTCTGAACCGCCAATTTTGAGCAAATCTTACCTGCGGCTCACGTAAAGGAGCCTTGAAAGTTGAGAGTGATAATTGATTAACGTTTTCAACTTTAATATTATTGATTTCTTTCAAAATCTTGGCATAAAGCCCTTCTGATAGGTTTTTCATCTGAGCGAAATCATCTTTCAATTCTTCGCCAACAGGTCCAGAACTGCCTACTGAACCTGCCATATAGGATGCAAAATATCCCTTTTGGTTTAATTGATTGGTCAACTCGCCTGGGTAGTCGGCGGATAGGATTTTTTTGTCGGCATTAAGGGTTGTGGCATGAGCTGAAAAGGTGGTCAAAATTGCGGTTTCACCCGTTTGTTTTTCGATTTTCAAGACTCTAACAAAAGGATCAGTCGTTCCTAACTTATTTCCCACTAAACGATTAAAAACTAATTCTTTAGCATTGATTTCTGCGTAACCAATTTTGGCATAAACTAGATTTTGATGGGCTTTCTGGATGGCTTCCAAAACTTTATTTGCAATGTGATTGACGATAGACTGGTCATATTTTCCTGCGAATAACTCCCCAACTGAATTTTTGCCCCAAGCTCCCAAACTATTGTGCGTATGGGTTGTACCTACATACACCTGCGACCAGTCGAAGCCAATGGTTTTGAGTTTTTCTTTCAATAAAATGGTTACTTCGGGCGGGAAAATCAGCAGATCGCAACTAACAATGGCGATGGGTTTTTGTGAGGTAGAAAGTACGATGGCTCGCACATAAACGGAGTCGTGAATTGATTGGTAAGGTTTACCATTACGGTCGCCATATCCAGCGGTAGGTGTTGGTTTTGAGGGGGTTAGATTAGTTTTTGCCCAACCAGCCTTTAAGTTTTGGGTAGTATCAATGGCAGGTTTCCAGTTATCAAACAAGGTATTCATTTCCTGAAAATAACTCATTTCACGATAATCTGTTCTATCAACAGGGGCAATGGTGAAGGCTAAGAAAATGAGGATTACAATTAATATACCCAACAGGATTTTGCCAATGATTTTGAGGGTTTTCATGGAATGATTTTTTCGTGATGGTTAACAAATTGATGCGTAAATGGTTAATTTTGTAGCAATGTAAAATTACACTAAGCCAATTTAGTAAAAGATTATCATGGAAAGAAAAAAATTTATGGATAGAGCCATTGAACTTTCGTTAAAAGGTAGTTCGGAGGGCAAAGGTGGTCCATTTGGGGCAGTTATTGTTAAAAATGGTGAGATAGTGGGCGAGGCATATAATCAAGTAACTTCCACCAACGACCCAACGGCACACGCCGAAGTAATGGCAATCAGAGATGCTTGTAGAAATTTAGATACTTTCGATTTAACGGATTGCGAAGTTTATACCTCTTGCGAACCCTGCCCTATGTGTTTGGGAGCAATCTATTGGTCGAGAGCTGTGAAAATTTATTACGCCAATACCCGTGAAGATGCCAAAAATACAGGATTTGACGATTCCTTTATTTATGACGAAATTCCTTTGCCACTATCAGAAAGAAAGATTGAAATGGTGCAAATAGGACATAAGGAAGCCTTGCACGTTTTTGATTTGTGGGATAAAAATGAGGGGAAAATAAGATATTAATCTATTAATGAGTTATGAATGATAAGTTACCAAAAACTCATAACTTATCACTTACATAAAATGCTAATCAGAATCGTTAGAATGACTTTCCGAGAGGATAAAGTTGAAGAGTTTTTGGAAATTTTCAATCGTTCAAAACACCAAATCAGGGCTTTTGAGGGTTGTCTGCATCTTGAATTTCTACGAGATAAAAATAACCCAAACATCATGCTGACGTATAGCCACTGGGCTTCGGAAAGACACCTAAACGTCTATCGTGATTCCTCATTGTTCAAAACCACTTGGGCGGCAACAAAAGCCCTTTTTGCGGATAAACCTGTGGCTTTTTCTTCGGAACAAGTGGAGGTTTTATGAGAATTAATACACTGTTTAATAAGTTTTTGGGAGAAGTTTAATTCTCTTAAAGAACTTCTCGAAAGTAGAAGGAACTTTCGAGAAGTATAAAACGCCGACTTCACTTCCCGAAAGTTATTTCTACTTTCGGGAAGTTCCCCAGAAAACTCATTAAATAGTGCACTTAATTACTTGATTATTAGATATTTATAAAATTTTTACATACATTTTCAAATCATAAATTCACTTCATGAAAAACTTAATAATCTATCTAATAATCACCTTATTTATTATCCAAAAATCCTTCGCTCTTAGTCCGCCAGATTCTACTGAAAGGCTCAATATGCACAAAACCAGTAGCACCGTAAAAGAAGCAATTGATCAAGTAAAGGCGGTCATTGGCGTAAATGATCGTTCCAATACCAACGCAGAGGGCGAAAAGCGATATTATGACACTTACAAAATCTTCTTGAACGCTGATGATGAAGTTACTTTCGTTCATCAATCCAATAGTTTTAGGGTCATGTTTAGCATTAGCAGTCCCGACAGAAAGACTGATTTCACCTACGATTCTCAGCAATTTGAAGGAACGAGTAGCAATACGTTTTTCTACAAACCCAAATCTTCGGGGATTTATACGCTCTTTGCCTCTTCGGCAGACCCGAATAAAACGGGCGGATATTCTATCAAAAAGACTATTCAAAAAGCTAAAAAAGAGAATTCTAATGACCCTTTCGTACTGTCTATCAAAGGTTTATTGGATTTACGAAAAAATAAATATCAGGGCATGATGGGTGAAAAATTGAGCGAAAAAGAAGGAAAGTATGTCTTTGATTCGAAGTATTTTTTCATCCCCAACAAAAAAGGAGAAATCATTATTGAAGATGGCGGCAAGGTTTATACTTACCAATCTGTGCTTTTTGAAGGAGACACAGAAGCCGATGCACAGCAATATTTTAACGAACTCGCTAACAAATTAGTCGCATACGCAAGGGCGAAAGACTGGTTTTCAGAACCGCTTGATGCCAAATCAAAAACCCTGTATATTTCTTCGGAAACAGATATAATTACCTTGAAATTGAATCCTTTGAATGGTAAATATGTGGTTTTGTTTGTTTGTAATTGATATCTCTCAAACCCTTATCAGCGTTTAAAAATCTGGTAAGGGTTTCTTAATTTTGTCTCCCATACAAAAATTCCTTACATTTATCCTCATCAATAAATTAACTTTCCCCATGAAAAAACTCCTAATCCTTCTGCTGACGGCACAAACTATTTTTGCCCAAGAAATGCCTCATATATTGTCCTTGAAAGACCGTGCCATCGTGCAAGACCAATTATTGGAGGAACGTTTCAAAACTGTTTTGCCTTCGCTGATGCGTAAACAGGGCATTGATATGTGGCTCATCATTGCCCGTGAATACAACGAAGACCCCATCATCAAAACGATGTTGCCCTCCACGTGGCTCAATGCCCGCCGCAGGACTATTTTGTTGATTTACGACAAGGGGGAAAAGAACGGTTTGGAGTGTTTGGCAGTGGCTCGTTATAATGTGGGGAGTATTTTCAAATCCGCTTGGAAACCCGAAGAAGAACCCAACCAATGGAAACGCCTTTCTGCTTTGATTGAGGAGCGAAATCCGCAGAAAATAGCCCTTGATATTTCCGAACAATACGCCCATTCCGATGGACTTTCACATTCTGAATATATGGCTTTGATAAAAAATATCTCGCCCAAAATGCAGGAGAAGGTCATTTCGAGCGAAAAATTGGCGGTTGGTTGGCTCGAAACTCGCACGCCCCGTGAAATTGCTCTTTACGAAACTCTCAACCGAATTACGCATCAAATTATTAATGAGGCATTCTCTGAAAAGGTCATCACGCCAGGCGTAACCACTACGGAAGATGTAGTTTGGTACTTGCGAGAACGAGTTGCCGACTTGAAATTGGACACGTGGTTTCATCCCACTGTGGACGTACAACGTGCTGATACCAAGCTCTACGGTTTCGATAATAAACCCGAACAACAAGTCATTTTGCCAGGCGATTTACTCCATTGCGACTTTGGCATTACCTACCTCCGCCTCAATACAGATGTGCAGGAGTTATCCTACGTTCTGCGTCCCGAAGACACCGACATTCCCGACTATCTGACCAAAGCCTTTGCCGCAGGAAACCACCTCCAAGACATCATGACGGGCTTTTTCAAGGTCGGTATTACGGGCAATCAAATTTTGGCACTCTCTCTCCGAAAAGCTGAACAGGATGGCGTCGTGGCACAAATTTACTCGCATCCTGTGGGTTATCACGGTCATGCGGCGGGTCCTGCAATTGGGATGTGGGATATGCAAGGAGGCGTGCCAGGTAATGGCGAATATCCCCTTAATGAAAACACTGCTTACGCCATCGAACTAAATGCCAAAGTAAAAATTCCTGCTTGGGACAACAAAGAAATCCGCATTATGCTGGAAGAACAAGGGCTTTTCATTAACAACAAAGTCCACTATATTGACGGACGACAAAAGCAAATTTTAACCATTCCGAGGAGAGGGAAGATCGGGTATTTGGGGGAGTGAAGAAGATAAATTAAAATGCCCTTCAACTTGGAATTGAAGGGCATTTTATAACTCAATTATTTTTTGTATGATTCATCTTCAATATATTTTTCAACAGACCTAATAAATTCTTCAAGAAATGCTTTGACTTGATTTTTTGCTTCATCTAATTCTCTATATGAAATATTTTCACCAACTTCTGAAAAGGTTTTTTCACCATGAGCCAGCCAATTTCTCTTATTTTTTATACTTTTAAGCGTTTCTCCATGAGTATTTTTGTCATAAACTCTATGAATATTTCCTATTTCAATTTTCATTGATTTTGCAGTTTCAAAAATTGTCTGTGCATCTAATGACCCTCCGTAGCTTATTTCATTTGACGTTAATGAAATATTATCGTTAAAAATCTGATTAGCAATATTCATAAAAGTGCTAATGATAGTTTCTTTCTTTTTCTTATCATCATGCTTGTACAAGTTATTTAACCAATACTTTTGCACCTCCTCAATCATTTCAAAATACTTTATCTCATTATGAGTTATACTATCGAAAATCGAAACAATTGAATTGTAAACAGTAGATTCAATTAAATTATAAAGTAGTAAGTACGAATTTGATGTTAGTATTTTAATTTTCTCAGAATCAATTACAATTTCAATCTGTTCCTCATCTTGTGAATTATATGCGGATAGTTTAGGTTTATCTAACCCAATTATCTCCATAATTTCAAAGTATAAATCTATCTCTATAATCCGTTTATCAAATTCTTCTCTAACTATCATAGTTTAATGAATCTATATTTATTTTTCCAAGTAAACAATCTCTGACAAATTCGATTCTCCCAATTACTTTATTTTTGTTGTTTGCTGCATCAGATGTTGTTTTTATCTTAAACTCTTTTGATTCTATCCACTTAAAATTTTGAGTATCTATAAATTCATTTTCCCTTAAAGCTAAATTAACTCCAATAGATAATGCTTCAAACCTAACTCTTGGAATGGATTTAGAACCTTCCGTTTTCCTAAAACCATTTGGTATATATTGTTCGATGAAATTTAGCATTCTAATGAATTCATTTCGTTTAATTTCTTTAATTTCATCATTAAAATTTTCACCTTCTGAAATAATATAGCTATCTAAAAAACCTTTAACTGAATGCTCAAACATCTGATAATTATCTGAATATGCAAAAAAACGTGTTATTAATTCCTCTTTTTCTCCTCTAAGTTTTTCAAGATTTTTTGCTGTACTAAATAGTTTATCAAACTCGCTTATTTTAGTGCATTCTAAGATGAAATCATAAAAAAGGTTACTTAAAAATTTGCCCTTACGAATTTCAGCAGATTCTAATTTTTTACCTGTTTCATTCAATCTCCTAAAAATATCAGCTCTAATACCTTCGTCGGTTTTTTCATTAATAATATATACTTTCAATGTTGTATTCAAAAATTTTCTCTTTCTTGGTACTTCTAATTGACTGAATGTATAGTTATTTAAACTTGTTATTTCTTCTAATGAATTTAGAGTTAAATCATTATTAACGAAATCTTTTACAGTTGACATCCTTTGAACACCATCTAATAGCTCTAAATTCCCTTCTTCATCAAGTTCAAATGCAAATAATGGTTGCATTGGTACTCCCATAAAAATTGATTCTATAAACCTTGATTGCATTTCTAATGGCCAAACAAACTCTCTTTGATATTTTGGAACTACCAAAATAGACATTTCATCATCTTCATCAATTATACTATTTTTTTGACGAAATTTTTTTATCAATTCACCAATAGTAAATTCTGCCAATCTATAACTATAATCTACTTGTATTTCTCTTATTTGGCTTTCAACTTCCTCTATCGAAGCCCTTTCAGTTTTTTCACTCATTTTCATAATTGTTCAAATGAAATTTAATACTCTTAGCAATAACCCTTCCCAAATCAACGGGAACGGCATTTCCAATGAATGTAGATAGTTTTGTCATGGAAATTTGTTTTTCGTTAGCCGCAAATTTATAAGATTCGGGAAACGTTTGAATCAAAGCGGCTTCTCTCAAACTGATAGCTCTGTCTTGCTCAGGATGCCCAAATCGCCCATTACCAATACCTGTACAAAAAGTTGTCATCGTTGGTGCTGGCTCATCCCATTTCATACGTCCATATACGCTACCATAACCTTTTCCCGATGCCTTTTTATGACAATCCAAGATTAGATTTTCATCCCAATCTTTCCAAGTGCCTCCTTGCTTTGATTGTTTAATTCGTAAGATATTCGTGTCAGATAGTTTTGCAGCTCGATGAATTGGGTCTTTTGTAGATATTTCACCACTTTCCAATGGTTCTAAATGCCCAATTATATCTTTTACCTTTACATAGTTCTTGGGAGATGTATGCGTTTCTGGGATAATGTTGATTTGCCCTAAACGAGAAGCCAAAAGCACTAATCTTTTACGTTTTTGAGGAATACCATATTGAGGACAATCTATTATTTTGTAGTCAATAAAATAATCATTATCACTAAGTATTTTCAAAAAACCTGCAAAAACATCTGCTTTATCAAATTTTGCTAAACCAGGCACGTTTTCCATAGAAACGATTTCAGGTTTAGTATCTTCAATAAGGCGTGCAAATTCATAAAGTAAACCCCATTTACTTTTGCGTGAATCTTCTTCTGAATGGTCGGGAGATTTGAAAGAATATGTAGAGAAAGGCTGGCAGGGGGCACAGCCAACCAAAATACGGATTTTAGTTTTGCCAAAAAGTTTATTTATCTCTTTACTTTCTACGTTTCTAATGTCTCTTGGAATGAATAAGGCATTATTATTTTCTTCAAAAGGATATTTGCAAGCTTCTTCAAAGTCTATACCAGCAATCACATTAAATCCTTCTTTCACAAAACCATGCGAAAGTCCACCTATACCACAAAAGAGGTCAATTACTTTGATGTCGGATTTTTTCATATAACTACGTAAATTACGCAAAATAAACGAATTCTCCAACTATAAACAATAACGTGAATATGAATTTATAAGTTGAGATATGATAATCGAATAAAATCTCTTTAAAAAGACTATAATCCAATCGTATTTTGATAATCTTAGACTACAATCTTCAATAGTGGTAATATTGAAAATTATGTCAAGTATTAGTAGAAAAGATCAAAGAAGCTATTAATATATTTCGACAAATTCCATCTAAAACTGAGCAAATGACCATGACAATCGCAGACGTAATCAAACAAAAGAGCCGTAAACATCATAATTTACGGCTCTTTTGTTTAAGAAATTCTACCAATTAGCATTCTGCGTAATCTTTGGATTGATGTCTCTTTCTCGCTGTGGGATGGGCCAAAGGTTGTGTTTGCCTTCCGTGAAAACTCTTGCTTCTCGGGTAAATCTCAAGGCCTCTGATGAGGTATAATCAGCAATGTCATTGAGGTCTTGTGCTGAACCTGCACCGCCAAATGTGGGCGTTGGCGTGGGTTTAGCGGCTTCTTTGGCTGCTCCATACACTTTAGTATTCAAAACCAAAGCGCCCGTTCCCCATCTTCTCATGTCGAATAAATGAAGCCCTTCGTTGGCAAATTCTACGGTTTTCTCACGACGAACCAATTGTCTCAGTTTCGCTACATTACCTGCTACATCTGCTGCTACATCCGGCATTTTTGAGCGTCTTCTTACTAAATTAATAGCATTTATTACGCTTGCATCCACTTCACCCGCTTCGATTTTTGCTTCTGCATAAGTCAATAAAATTTCAGCGTAACGCATATAGCTAAATCCTGATTTTGAACGGAAAAAATCTTGATCGACATCGTAGCTATATTTTGCCCATAAATATCCCATA
>JANPIG010001209.1:0-2197 GCA_031424875.1 Cytophagales bacterium | reverse complement strand
ACACCCGATGAAGCTGCGGATAAAATTAATTTAGCGGTTCAGCGTCACTTGATAAATAATTTGAAATTAGCCACTGAATTGGGTGCTGAAGTTTTAAATATCAAAAGTGATTCTATTTCCAAAACTATAATAGAAGTAGCTGAAAATCAAAGTATTACAACAGTATGTATCGGAAAGCCCCACTTTAGTTTGTTCAGAATTATTATGGCGACCAACCTTTTTAATCAGTTATTAAAAAAAATATCAGCTTCGAATATTGACCTAATTATACTTTCATAAAATGAAAATTAAAACTAAAATTTCGCTTGGTATTGCCTTCCTTTTTTTGATAACATTATTTACGGGAGGCTTGGGCGTTTGGTATCTTCGCCAGTTGTCTTTAGACTCAAAAAATATACTTAGAGACAATTATGAAACGCTTGAATATTCGCAAAAAATGTTGGAAGTATTAGAATCTCCAAACTTGCAAAAATACAATTTAATTACTTTTGAAAAAAACTTAAAAGGGCAAGAAAATAACATTACAGAATTAGGTGAAAAAGCCCCTACCGAAAAGTTAAGAATTGAGTTTGATGCCTTTAAAAAAGACGGATTAGTTGAACATCTTTCGACTATTAAGCAGCAAATTTATCAAATTATAAATGTGAATATGAGTGCTATAGTTCAGAAAAATAAAAATGCTGAACTCACTGCTGAGGAAGCTACTCAATTGTTGTCATTTATTATTGCTTTTGTATTCATTATTGCCTTTACTTTTGCCTTTAATTTCCCAAATTACATTGCAGAACCTATCAGTAAATTGACCGATGGTATTAAAGCAATTGCCAATAAAAACTATGGACTTCGTCTGCATTTACGTTCAAACGACGAGTTTGAAGAATTGGCAAATGCCTTCAACACTATGGCAGAGCGATTGGACAATTACGAGAATAGCAATTTAGCTAAATTGATGTTTGAAAAGCGAAGAATTGAGACAATTATTAACAATTTGCACGATGCCATTGTGGGGGTGGATGAACATAAAAAGATACTTTTTGTCAATCAAGTGGCTACGAATTTATTAGGTGTTGCAGAGTTTGATTTAGTAGGAAAATACGCTCCAGACATAGCCATTCACAATGATTTATTAAGAAATCTATTGCGAGTTGATAACGAAAATAAGCAGATAAAAATATTTGCAGAAGGCAAAGAAAGTTATTTTATAAAAGAGTTTTTGGAAGTAACTAATCCCGAAAATAATGCAACGGCTGGAATGGTAATTATTTTGAAAAATATTACTAAGTTTCAAGAGTTAGACTTAGCAAAAACAAACTTTATTGCCACTATTTCGCACGAATTGAAGACTCCAATTTCAGCCATCAAAATGTCTTTAAAATTATTGGAAGATGAGCGTGTTGGCAAAGTAAATGAAGAGCAACACAAACTAATTCAAAACATTAAAGATGATAGCCAGAGATTGTTGAAAATTACGGGAGAATTGTTGGATTTATCGCAGGTGGAAACGGGCAGAATCAACTTGAATCAACTTGAAACTGCCCCTGAAAGTATTATTAATTATGCCAAGAATACGGTTCAAACTATTGCTGAACAGAAAGATATTCACTTTGAAATTAATATGAAAAAAGAACTCCCTTACGTTAATGCGGATGTAGAAAAATCGGCTTGGGTAATGGTGAACTTCCTATCAAATGCAATTCGTTACACCCCAGAACACGGAAAAATAATTATTTCTGCCAATCAAAAAAGCGGAAAAGTGCAATTTTCTGTGCAAGACTTTGGTAAAGGAATTGAGGATAAATTTAAAGATAAAATATTTGATAAATTCTTTCAAGTTCCCACCAGTAATAATCAAGAAAAATCAGGAACTGGTTTAGGATTAGCCATTTCCAAAGACTTTATTGAGGCTCAAGGAGGAGATATTTTAGTAGAAAGCGAACTTCACCGTGGTAGTACCTTCTCATTTACACTTCCAGTTTCTTCCTAAAAATTTGGTACTTGGTAACATAAAATAAGAATATTCTGTTGTAACCTTTAGAAGTAGAAATAGGCACAAAACTGCTTTATGTTATTGAAATATCAAATAAAATGAAAGCTAAAATAATCCTTTTTTCAGTTGCTTTAATGGGAATTTTTTGGACGGCCAAATCAATTTATGAGAACAATGATTCAGATAAAATTGATTATAGCACCCAAGTAA
>JANPIG010001208.1:0-2369 GCA_031424875.1 Cytophagales bacterium | reverse complement strand
CCAAGTAAAACCGCCATCCCAAGGTGGGTTTCTGGCAATTTGGGGTTTGCCACGATACTCTATTTTGATAGAATAATGCTTGCCTTTCTTCTGATTTTCTGTAAAATTAATAAAAGTGGCATTGCCTTCACGGGTAAATTTTACGGGTTTTTCATTCTGCAAAATGTTGGTTATCTGCATATTAGCAAATAAATCAACTTGCATTTTCTTGAAATCAGTAGTGGCTTTATAATGAATAGTATTTGAGCCCTCAATGCTTTGCGAAAAGGGGATTACTTTGAGTTTGAGGTCATAAAAAGTAACGTCATAACATGAACGTATAGGTGAAAGCGTGCCTCTGAGCGTATCTTGGCGAGTATATTGGGCAGTAGTTTGTGTGATGACAAAAAGCATCAAAAAAGCTAATTTAAATTTTGGCATTTGAATTGTGTTAATATTGTTGTTTTCCGAATACGGAAGTCGTCCTTCAAAAGGATGACTTCCGTGACTTTCGGTACAAATTGTAACCGAACGTGTTTTCCATTTACAAAAAAACACAAACTTTTATAATTCTTTATCGTTATTTGAGAATATTATCCTTACAAATTTAACCCATGAAAACAATCTCCTTAATTTTCTTTATAATATTTCCTTTACTTATTGTTGCTCAAAGTCCAAATTCAAGAACTTTATTGTTTGATTATCAGATGATTAAGTCAAATATTAGTTTGGCAAAATCAAATTTGAATAAGGCAAATAGTAGTACAAAAATATTGGTTGATTTACCAACGCCCAGCGGAGCAATAAAGTCTTTTGAAATAGAAGAGACTTCAAATTTTGATATAGAATTAAGCAAACAATACTCAGACATTCAGACTTACACGGGTACTTGCATGGAGGATAAATCGCTTTCGGTAAGGTTTGATTTATCACCTTTGGGTTTTTCGGGAGCATATATTCAGCAAGGAAATTTCGACATTATCGAACCCAAAGATTTAAGCAAAAATCTCTACCAAATTACCCCTTTTGACGAAACACAGCATGGTTGGGAATGTGGGCTTGATACTTTGGTAAAACGTAAATTTAGAAGCAATAGAATATCCGCACGAACCAGTATCAGTTTGGGAAATGTGTTGAGAACTTTCAGAGTTGCCATTGCCACAACGGGTGAATTTACCGTTGCCAATGGTGGGCAACCTCAAGCATTGATTAGAATAAATAGCCTTTTGACAATCATTAATGCTATGTATATCAAGGAGTTATCACTTCAATTTGCCTTGGTAAATAATACTATTATAATTTTTGCTGACCCCAATACTGACCCCTACGCACCCACAGGCAGTGCCAGCACAAATCAATCGGGCACAGCATTTAGAGGTTTTAATACGAATGGAACATTGCTTTTTGCAGACTATGATTTTGGGTTTACCTTGCACGTAAAATCTCCTACTGGAACGAGTACCTCTGTCAGCGGCGTGGCAACATTAGACGTTATTTGCGATAATTTTTATAAAGGACAAATGTGGACTCAATATTCAGGTAATAATACCAATGCTAATATCAATAGTTTGGTTAGCGGAATATTAATTCATGAAATTGCCCATCAGTTTGGAGCAAATCACACTTTTAATGGAAATGATGGAAATTGTACGGGGCAATTGGGCAATCAATTTGAACCTGGCAGTGGAACAACTATTATGTCGTATAGTGGGTCTTGTGCTACTCAAAATCTTACGGGAGCAAAAGATATCTACTTCCATATCAGTAGTTTAGAGAGTATTTTATTAGGGATATCCTTACAACCAAGTTGCGGAACTACTGCAAGTTTAACAAACGCTGTCCCCGTTGTAAATGCAGGGTCAGATTATACCATTCCTGCGAATACTCCTTTTTTACTGAAAGCTACTGCCACCGATGCCAACAATGACCCATTGACCTATACTTGGGATGAAAATGATGCAGGAGTTTATAATGATGCAGGGGCTTTGGGACAAACCAATGGAGTGGGTGGATATTCAGCAGTACGGAGTAGAACAGCACCACTTTTTCGTTCAAAACAGTCCGCTATAACGCCCATTCGCAGTTTTCCTGCGTTGGGTTTTATTCTGAATTATGCCAATAATCCAGTGGATAATGAAGGCGAAGATTTATCAATTGCTCAAAGAATTATGAAATTCACTTTCACCGCAAGAGATAATAAAACCACAGGAGGCGGAACGGTTTCGGATGATATTTTGATAACGGTGGATAGTTTGAAAGGTCCATTTTTAGTAACTTCACCCAATACTAATGTCAGTTGGGAAGCGGGGAGTAGTAAAACGATAACTTGGTCGGTCAATAACACCAATCTTCTAAGCCCCAATATCAACATTCTAATTTCTTCCGATGGT
>JANPIG010001207.1:0-4355 GCA_031424875.1 Cytophagales bacterium | reverse complement strand
TCAGAAGGTAGTTTTATAATCACCTTTGTATTTTCATCCAGTTGTGAATTTATACCTTCTTCCAACCATTTGCAGTAAAGCAAGGCATTTTCATAGCTAATCCCAACAACTGGATATGCTTTAAATCCTGGGTAACGTAAATACTGGGTCGTAAATTCATTATTCGTATTACCTAAAATATTCCAAACAGTAGTATCGGGTAAAGCACTTTTGTATTGAACTGAGTTTTTCTCTTTAGTTGATTCAAGGAAAGTTAGATAGTCTAAGTTGCTTGTTTCAGTTTTGTAAATGTAAAAATCATTTACATTTTGAATAGCATCACCAATTTTAGCTTCTCCTGATGGCACATAAGCCCAGTTATTACCTAAAACTTTTTTGAGTTTTTTAGAAAATGGTTGTGAATTTTTCCAAGAAAAAAGAGAGAAAGAGAGTAGGATAGTTAGAAAAGTTAATTTTTTCATGTTCATTAAGTGTTTAAGGTACTATCTGTAAACGTTAAATTTTAAACAATATTTTAGTCTGAATTCTTGATAGGCTATCATTCTATATTTTACTGTTATCCATGACTTCATGAGTAATCTTCATTTGCCTGTACAGACACAAATAAAGGCACAAAATTTTAACAAATCCTTCCTTGAAAATATCTTTGTTTTTTTGTAACTTGTTAGAAATCAAACCTTTCCTGAAGATGAAAAAGATACTTAACGAATCGAAAAACACTTGTCACGTTACTTTTTCCTTAAATCATGAGGCAAATTCTGTAACAATTTTGGGCGATTTCACCGAGTGGAATCCCATAAATGTACCTAATTTAGAAGGTAATAATTTTGAAGTTACGCTTGAAATTCCCATTGGTAGAGATTATCATTTTCGCTATTTAATTAACAATGATTACTGGGAAAACGACCACGATGCAGACGCCTACGCCATTTCCCCCATGTATGACAATATTCATAATTCAGTTTTGATTTTATCGGATTATCCCCCTAAAGAAAAGAAAACGGTAACCACTAAGAAAACAGCACCTACCCTAAGAGCTATAACTACTAAAAAGGCTAAAATGCCTAAAAAACCAATTGTTAAAAGTAAAAATATTGAAGATGATTTAACAAAAATTGAAGGAATTGGTCCTAAAATAGCAGCTTTGTTGAAAGCAGACGGAATAGAAACATTTGAAAAACTATCTAAGTCAAAGATGTCATCTATACAAGCCATTTTGAACAAAGCAGGAAAACGATATGCTATTCATAACCCTTCTACTTGGGCAGAACAAGCCGAATTTGCCTCTCAAGGTAATTGGGCAGGTTTAAAAAAATGGCAGGATAAATTGAATGGAGGAAAGGTATAGAATTAAATTTTAAAATAAGTAATAAAGCCCATTTTACTCGAGTCAAGGAGTAAGATGGGCTTTATTTTTGAAATTTAGTGAAAAATATTTTATAAAAAAGTTAATTAAGTAATTAAAAGAGCATTGCAATGCTAAAAATACAACTTATTGACTACCAAGCAGTTATTGAAAATCTTGCCACAAATATACTATCAATTTAATTCTGTATTAGCCAAAAAAACAGTTGTGTACTTACTCATTGATTGTTGAGCAAGACTAATTTTAGTGTGCTGAAGAATTAAGAAACTTCATTGAATAAGCTATATCATCACCCTTAAAAACATATTTGTACAGAACTTATAATGAGACAAAAAAAATTATATTCAATCTTTAATCTAATTATTGGTGAAATTTTTGCTCATTAACGGCCTGTTATATGTAATTTTTTCTACAAAATTTTTTACTACAATCTTAAAGGAATAGTGGTACATAATTTTTAAGTATTAACTATGATTATAGATTATGCTAAGTAAATTAAATATTCTAAACAATTAAAAACAATCAACGAAATGGATAAGAACACAAAAGGCTCCACACAGAGTAAAGATATGATGTCTGGGGATACAAAATCAAAATCAACGGCAAGTGCTAAAAAAACAGATTCTGATTCGTCAAAAAAATCTACTTCATCTTCAAAAAGTAGTAAGAAATAATATGAATCAGTATTGATTTGATTTTATTCTCTAAGAGACGAGTCATATTACTATAGTATGATTCGCCTCTTATTTTTGGTTTATTACAAAATGATGATATTTACCAACCTTAAATGTTAATAATATGACACTTCAACCATACGACCTCGTAGTATTCTCGCACTTACGATGGAATTTTGTTTATCAGAGACCTCAACACATATTATCAAGATTAGCTAAATCTTATAATATTCTATTCGTAGAAGAACCTTTTCATCCTAATCCAGAAAATGAAAATACCTCTTTTATTAATCAAGTTTTTCCAAACTTATCAGTTTTCAATTCATATACTGATAGTATAGATTCTACCTTAAAATTATTGAAAGAAACCTTAGGGAGTCAAACTATTGCAACAGCTTGGTTTTATTCACCTTCTTTCGTTAATGCTCTTAAAATATTTTCATTCGATAAAGTAGTTTTTGATTGTATGGATGAACTGACATTATTTAAAAATGCCCCCCAATCTTTAATTGAGCAAGAAAAAGAATTATTATCTAAAAGCGATATTGTATTTACTGGTGGTAAATCTCTTTATAGCTCTAAGAAAAAACACCATCATAATGTCTATTGTTTTCCGAGTTCAGTAGATAGAAAACATTTTGAAAAAGCACAGAATGGTATCAAAGTACCCGATGAAATGGATGCTTTTACGGGTATAGTAGTGGGGTATTATGGAGTGGTGGATGAAAGAATTGACTATGATTTATTAGAACAAACGGCTCAAATGAATCCTACAGTGGACTTTGTATTGATTGGACCTTTTGCTAAAGTGAATCCTGAAAGTTTGCCCTCTTTACCAAACATTCACTTTTTAGGTATGCGTAACTATGAACAGTTGCCCAATTATTTAAAGAGATTCGATATTGCTATGATGCCTTTTGCCATGAATGATGCCACGAAATATATTAGTCCCACCAAGACTTTGGAATATATGGCAGGAGGCAAATGTATTATTTCAACTCCTGTATATGACGTTGTACGTGACTATGATAAGCAAATTGAAATTATAGAAAATGCTGAACAGTTTACCTCCTCCATCAATAAATTGATATGTCAACACAAAGCAAGTCATTACTTAAAATATCAGGAGATTTTAGACCGTACTTCATGGGATAACACTGTAAAGGAAATGTATAGTTTAATGAAACAGTCAATAAGGGAAGTTCAATATGCTTAATTAAGAGAAAATTAATAAACATTAGTAAATATTTCACCCTATGCTATAATTGGTCAGTGGCAACACTGACCAATTTTCTGTTATTACTTGGCACCGTACTTAAATATTATAACTAAAATCAACATTCTAAGCTTTTTTAATTAAATAAAAATGGGTTTCCAATCTTTCTTTATGGGTGGTTTCGAGTGTGCAGACCACATAAATCGTTCGGGTATTAGGGTAAATCTTCTAAAAGAAACCGACCACCACCGCCAAGTTTTTCATGATTATCAGTTATTAAAAGAAGTAGGCATTACGACTGTCAGAGAGGGAATTTGTTGGAGTGAAGTAGAAAAAATACCTTATCAATACGATTTCTCGGAAGTAAAAAACAGAATTTTAGCCGCTAATCAAGTAGGTATTCAACAGCTTTGGGACATTTGTCATTTTGGATATCCATCAGATATGATGCCTACGCATCCCCTTTTTTCAGATCGTTTTTCCAAACTCTGTACTGCCTTTGCCAACTTTCATGCCGAATATTCCCATACTGAACTGTATGTGGTACCCATCAACGAAATCAGTTTCTTATCATGGCACTCGGGTGATGTGAGAGGCACTGTGCCTTTTGCGATAGATTCAGGTTTTGATATTAAATATCATTTATGCAAAGCGGCCATCAAAGGCATTGAAGCATTCAAAATGGTGAATCCTAATTGTAAAATCATGACCATTGAACCTCTGATAAAAATTCATCCAAATTTTGAAACGGGAGAAATAGAACATATTGATTCTTTCAATGAAAATCAATTTCAAGCTATAGATATTATTGGTGGGAGGTTATTGCCCGAGTTGGGCGGAAGACCTGAATATTTGGATATTGTTGGTGTAAATTATTATTACAACAATCAGTGGATTCATAACGGTATAAAACTGGATTGGCCCAGTCAACATCATCAATTCATGAATTTTTCAAAGCTTTTGATTGATGTAAAAAACAGATATAATCGTCCTATTATTATTTCAGAAACAGGGCATTTTGGTGCTTTACGAGATTTATGGTTGGAGGAAATAACCCATGAATGTTTGGAGGCAATGCAAGCAGGCGTAAACTTGCAAG
>JANPIG010001206.1:0-1007 GCA_031424875.1 Cytophagales bacterium | reverse complement strand
ACCGATTTAATAAATCAAAAAGGCGAATCAGAAATTGGTAAGTTGTTAAAATTCAACCTCTTTGGCAATGATAAAGATAATGATAATATAACGCTCACTGCTCGTGGACGTGGATTTTCATTAGCACAAGCGGGAATGGGTTTTGCTGGTGGTTCAGGTGTGGGTAAAGTTACAAGCCCTTTTACATGGACACCAATTTGCGATATTACACACAAGGGTGATTACATCGTGGACTTTTTCATTACTGATACTCGTTGTGGAAGAAATTTGAAAGATAGTATTTCGGTAACCTTAAAATCTATTGTTCCTAAAAGTGACCCGCCCGAAGTAAAAACGAGTTTGACAAAGAATGAAATTGAAGTTGTTTTGAATGGGACAGAACCACAACCCATCAATTTTGAAGTGATTTCAACAGATATAAATTCAGACCCTTTAAAGTTGTACGCTCAACCCAAAGGATTTGATTTGAAATCAGTGGGAATGGTTTGGACGGATGCGAATGGAGTGGCAAAAATCGTAAATCCTTTCTCTTGGAAGCCAGATTGTAGCTATCTAAAAGGCAAAGAATCAGCACTTTATAATATTGATTTTATTACGGAAGATAATTCTTGTAGCCCTAATCGTTTTGATACAGTTTCGGTGGCTATTACTTTAAAAAACAAGATAGCTAATTACGATATGGTGAAACCTGCCAATATTTTTACGCCAAATGGAGACGGTAAGAATGATGATTTTTCGTTAAAAGATTTGCCAGAAGATAATTGCTCAGAAAAATTTGAATTTATAGAAATCTATGACCGATGGGGACAACCCGTTTATAAATCTACTGAAAGGAATTTCAAATGGACTGGAGGGCAATATTCTGCTTCGGAATATCATTATCTGATAAAATATACCGAGCATCAATTTAAAGGATGGGTGGAGTTAATTCGCTGATTTTAGAAAAGTTAAATCAAATTCAAGATTAGGTAATATATTTTCTCCTAACAAAACATTATCAAAGCTTT
>JANPIG010001205.1:0-1319 GCA_031424875.1 Cytophagales bacterium | reverse complement strand
GGAGCAACGCAAACCCTTCCCGAAAGTTCACAAAGAGAATTACTTTCAGCTATTTATGCTACCAAAAATAATACGGGTTTGACCTTAATTTTAGCGTTATCATACAGTGGAAAATGGGATATCGTACAGACTGCCAAGCATTTAGCCGAGCAAGTCAGAACAGGAGAAATATTAATTAGTGATATCACAGAGCAACTTTTCGAGCAATCCTTAGATACTAAAGGCATTCCCAATCCTGATTTGATGATTCGTACTGGTGGCGACCACCGCATTAGTAATTTTATGCTGTGGCAATTGGCTTATTCAGAATTATACATTTTTGAAGAATTGTTTTGGCCCGACTTCCGCCGTGAACATCTCCACGAAGCTATTGTAGATTATCAAGACCGTGAACGAAGATTTGGGAAAACTTCTGAGCAGTTGAAAAGTTAAGATTAATATTCAAAGTTCTTTTTAAAATGTTCAAGTAAATAATAAATATTATATAGTCAATAATGCATATTTATTTACTTGAAAATTGTGTTTTGAACATTGTATATTGAAAATTATGATACCCGAATAAGAAATAAATGCTCTGACATAAGAGCAAACAAAATATGAAAAAATATACTTTACTACTTTCGCTTCTTTTTATTTCGTTCCTTACACAGGCACAGTTGCGTGGAGCTTTGGGACAACGCTCTACTACCGTAGCAAGTGCTACAGAGTTGAACTATGCCGACCCTAAAGAATATGAAATTGCGGAGATAGTTACCACAGGTTCAAAGTTTTATGATGGAAACTCTATGATTTCGTTGTCGGGGTTGCGAGTGGGTGATAGAATTAAAGTGCCAGGTGATGCCATTACCTCTGCCCTCAAAAAATTAATGGGACAAGGTATCTTAGAAGAAGTAGAAATTGACGCTTCTAAAATTGAAGGCGATAAAATTTGGCTAAACATCGTTTTGAGAGAACGCCCTCGCCTTTTTAGAATGGAATACACCGGTATCAAGAAAGGAGAACAAGAGACTTTGAACGAGAAAATAAAATCTTATAAAGGTAAAATTGTAACGGCAACAGTAAAGAAGAATATTGATTTTGCCATTCGTAGATATTATCAAGACAAAGGTTATCTGAATGTTGACGTTAAGCTTAATGAAAAAACTGACACCCTTCGTGGAAACAATGCAACTATGAAAGTTGCTATTAAAAAAGGGGATAAAGTAAAAGTTTCTAAAATTGAATTGGTAGGTGTAACTGAAATGTCTGAAAGAACGGTAAAACGTAAATTAAAAGATACCAAACAAAAGGCATTTATAGAATCTTTTCTCCTTCAAAAT
>JANPIG010001204.1:0-1742 GCA_031424875.1 Cytophagales bacterium | reverse complement strand
CAAGCATAGAAAAAAAATATGCTGATTCTATTGGTTTTCCAAAAGCAAAAGCTGGCGATGTTGTAATCGGTATGGATGGGTTGAGATATTTTTATGCCAGCATTTTAGAAGACGATTGTATGGTAAACCAAAGGGTATGTCATATTTATGCAAAAGAAAACGCAAAGGTTTCTTCTGAGTATGTTACTTTTATTATCAATAGTAAAATCGGACAGGCTCAAATAATGCGTGATATGACCATTGCTACGACAGTGGGGCATATTACAAATGTGAATGTTGCCAAATTGATTATTCCAATTGTTTCAGATAAGTTTCAAAAAGAAATAACTGATTTAGTTAGAAAATCAATTGATGCGGATAAACAATCAAAACAACTTCTCCAAGAAGCCAAAAACCGAGTAGAGCAATTAATAGAAATAGCGGCATCAAAGCAAGAATAACATGGCAACAACTCCCACCGATAAAGAATTATTACGAAGCCTTTGCGAGCAGCAGCATGTATCGTTTGAGAAGGTAGAAAAACTATTGGCAACGGTCAAAGAATACCAATTTAAAGACCGCCGCACGGGTGTGTATGAAGCACTCAAAGAAATTATCAAATCGGACCTAAAAACCGCAAAGCCATGAGGATTGATAAATTAATACTCAAAAATTTTAGGGGCTATAAGTCCATCGAATTGGAGCTGAACAGTCAATTCAACCTTATAATTGGTGATAATGGGAGTGGAAAAACGGCTTTACTCGAAGCCCTAACGGTTGCGATGGGGTCATTTTTTTTGGGTATTCGTGATGTTTATTCTCGAAGTATTTATAGGCAAGACATTCATATTTCCAGTCATGAGGACAACGAAGAATTAACTTTTCCAGTAATTGTGAAAGCCATCGGAGAAGTAAACAAAACAAATCTTGAATGGAGTAGGGAATTGACAGGGCAGAAGAATAGAACCACAACAGTAAAGGCAAGTCATTTAAAAGACTTAACCCAAAGTATTGACGCTGAGGTACGTCAAGGTTCAAATGTTCAGCTCCCATTATTGGTTTATTATGCCACTGGTAGGCTTTTTGAGCAAGCTAAAGAAGAAGCAGTATTTGCTAATGAATCCAATGAAAAGCGGATAATTGCTTCCCGTTTCAGGGGTTATAAAAGATGCTTGGAGGCAAAATCTACACACAAGCAATTTCAAAACTGGTTTAAGGGAAAGGAAATATCTCGTATTCAGAGAGGAGTAACAGACACGGGTTTTGGGCTTGTTAAAAATGCAATTATCAGTAATTTACCTAATTGTAAAAATATCTATTTTGAGTTTAACCCTGATAAACCCCAAGGATTAAAAATTGAGTTGGAAGATGGTAGAGTATTACCGTTCAATTTATTGAGCGATGGCACACGTAATTTCTTTGCTATCCTTGCCGATATGGCCTACAAGTGTGTAATTCTCAATCCTTACCTCAAAGAAAATGCCCTACTTGAAACCCAAGGCATCGTGTTGATTGATGAGCTTGATTTGCATTTACACCCCGAATGGCAACGTAAAATTATTGATGTTTTGAGAAAGACCTTTCCCAAAATTCAGTTTGTCGCTACTACTCATTCTCCATTTTTGATTCAAGAAACAGGACCTCAACAATTAATCATTCTTAAAAATAATGAGGTTAGCAAAGTTGCAAGCGGAATCAATCTGAGCATCGAAGATATAGCTGAAGACCTCCAGCACGTCATAAACCCACAATGGAGCAAATCA
>JANPIG010001203.1:0-3189 GCA_031424875.1 Cytophagales bacterium | reverse complement strand
GTAATACAGTAAAAAAAGCCAGAAATAATAGTAGAGCTGGTTATTTATGGCCTGATAGAGATAATACAGATTTAGGTTTTAACTATTCTGAAGCCAATACCATAGAACCTGCAAACACTCTTACTGGTCAGTTAATGAATTTCGCAAAGGCGACAATTGATTTAATGGGCTTAGACCGAGTACCTGGTGGAGTAAACGAGCCAACAGAAGCAGATACACGATGGATTATCCGTCAGCAAGCATGGGATAAAGCTAAGAAAAGTTACAATAATTGGGTCAACCTAAAAAACTCTATATTAGCTCATCAAATTGGTATAACGTCATTAGATGGCAACTATTCTATCTGGTGTGAAGTATTTAAAAATGAGCCAGATGTGTTAATTGAGATAGTCAATTCTTACAACACTTATGGTTTATTTAAGCAGATTGACAATACAACAAATGTAAGAGTTCTAAGAAATAATGGATTAATCTAAAAAAATGAAATTAACTAAACTCACGATAGAAAACTACAAATCCTTTCAATTTCCAACCGCCATACAATTTCCTCAGAGCGGTGAAGGTAAAAGTATATTCTTAATAGGCGGCATGAACGGAGCAGGTAAAACTTCGGTCATGGAAGCCGTCAATATTTGTTTGTATGGTATCAAGACAGATATTCTGTATAAATACATCAATCGCAAAGAACTAAACAAGGGCAATGCTTATGTAGCGTTTGAACTTATTATGGAAACTGAGACCCACGAAACCATTTTGATACATCGTTCTTGGAGTGCAGGAGCTACCGACAAACCACAGTACAAAGACCTTGAAGAAAAACTGGTTGTAGTAAAAGATGGTAAGCGAGTGAGTGTACAAAATAAAGAAATGTGGCAAGATTATATTAATGCCACCATTCCAAAAAGCATTACTCAGTTTTTCTTTTTTGATGGTGAAAAAATTCAAGAAATTGCCGCTGATGACCATTCAGAAGTACGTTTAAAATCATCACTTGAAGCGGCATTAGGCATTGAATATATTTCACGTTTAGCAGCCGATGCAATATATCTTAAACAAGAAGAACGCAAAGGTTTTGTAGAAATATCAGATGCAGATATTCAATTTAAGGAAAGTGAACTCAAAAAAGAGCAACATAAACTCCAAACCAAAATTAAAGACCGCAACGAGCTAAATAGTGAACTCCAAGACTTCAAAGCGGAAAAAGAAGAAGCCAAAGAACGTTTCAAAGCCATTTTTAATCTCGACCCAGAAGGTTCAGAAATTGTTAAGCAACGTGAGAGAAAGCGGATTCAACTTTCTACAAAGAGCAATCAGCTCGAAAACCAAATTAAAACTTTGACTGAGCAATTTTTACCTTGGGCCATGGCTGGAAAGCTATTTGATGATATAAAGAAGCAAATAGAAGTAGAACAGGAAAGTTTAAAGCAAAATGCAATTTCAGAAAATGCGAAAGAACTTGCCAGACAAATAGTAGAAAAATTAGAACAGCCCGAACCTATCACAGATTCTCCTCTAACTGCCGTTCAAAAACGACTTTTAGAAGAACGAATATTATTACTTTTACAACAAAATAAAAATCAAAGTGAAATTCAAAAAATACTTAATTTGTCAGATCGGGATGCTGCAAAAGTATTAAATAAAATAGAAGAAATAGAACAAAGTGAAGTATTACAACTTGAAGATTTAATCAAAGAAAAAACTGAATTAGATTTTGAAATTCGTTCATTGGATACCAGTCTCTCAACGGGTGGTAGTACTGAGAACGAACGAGAGTTATTTGCCGAATTACAGACAAAAATCGAAAGTTGCCAAATTCAAACTGGTCGTCTTTCGGTCCGCTTATCTAATATTAATGAAGAAATTATACAACTTGAAAATAAAATCAACGACATTCAACTTGAAATAACAAAACTTTACGAAAAGCATAACTTCTCAAAAGAAAAAACCGATTTTATTCAAGAATGCGATGCAATTGCTAATTTAATGAATACTTACATGGTAAAATTAAGAAAGAGCAAAGTTTATCTTTTACAAGAAAAGACTTTTGAAATGTACAAAATGCTATCAAGTAAGGCAGGATTAATCAAAGACCTCGAAATAAACGATAAGACTTATGAGATAATTATTAGAGGTAAAGGTGGCCATGAAATGAGGAAATCTGGCTTATCGGCGGGCGAGAAAGAAGTATTTGCACTATCTCTTTTATGGGGTTTAGCACAAACATCACAACTAAATTTACCTATCATTATTGATACACCACTCTCTCGTTTAGATAGTGTGCATCGTGATAATATTGTGAAGCATTATTTCCCTAATGCTGCTAATCAGGTTATTATATTATCAACCGATACAGAGGTTGACAATAATTATTTCAAAAATCTTGAGCCACACCTTACGGGGGCAGCTCATTTAGAATTTAACCTTAACAACGAAATTACTTTTGTAAAAGAAGGTTATTTCTGGAACTAAAGCACTTATCAATGGCAGACAGACTATATACCTCACAAAGAACTGATGAAATTATTAGTTCATTTCGATCATTTACAAAACTTGATAAAGCTATTATAGCCCGAATGGCATTTTCTATATCATTAGTTGAAAATGGAAAGAATGTCACTCGTAGTAGCGATTTATCAGGGGGAGAGATGAAAAAAACTTCCTTTATTGTCAATGATGAAATATTTTTAAAGACCATAATATGTCAAGTTTATCAATCGGACATTTTAGATGATAATGATTTTTATAGCAATAAGTCTATCATAAAAGACCATGTTGATAATGGAGCATCAATACTATGGCAAATATTTCAAAGAAATGGAGAAGATATTAACAAATGGTATTCTGAAATAGTAAACAGTATAAAATTATCAGGTAATAAGGAAGTCAAAACCAAAGATTTAGATATTTATATTGGCAGAAGCATACTACAAAATAATGACTTCATCATGTCATTAAACGATACTACAAAGCACGCCAATTCACATTTAGCTATCATGGGAAAGCCAGGTGTAGGTAAAACACAGTTTTTGTTGAAATTATTGGCTGATATTAGAGTTCAATCCAATCACCAAACTAATTTTATTTTTTTTGATTACAAAGGTGATGTAGTTGAAAATGAAACATTTATTGATGTTACAAGGGCAAGAACTTATAAATTGTTACAAAACAATGAAGCCTTACCCATAAGCC
>JANPIG010001202.1:0-1833 GCA_031424875.1 Cytophagales bacterium | reverse complement strand
GCTCCTGAAAGATACTGTACGCCCAAATTCAGTCCTGTTCTGGTTCGTAATAAATCTTGGATTTCTTCGTCTGGTTCGGTTTTACTGAAAGAATCATTGAGTTCCGCAAAAACCATTTCAGGCATTTTGATGCCTAATATTCGAGCAATTTCACCCCCTAATAATTCGGCAATTAAAGCTTTCAAACCTTGTCCTGCTCCACGAAATTTGAGGACATACAAAAAGCCATCATCCGCCTCTACGATAGCAGGCAATGACCCTCCCTCACGCAAAGGCGTAACGTAACGGGTTACATGGACAGTACGGAGTTGAGGGATAATCATATTAATTAAAAAGTTTTAGAATTTTCAATGTCCAACAAACAATGTTCAATTTTCAAGTGAAAAATATGGTTCAATTACCTTCTTAATTTGAAAATTATATATTGAATATGAACATTAAAAATTAAATCTAACAAAAAAGGGTGAGAGACAAAATCCTCACCCTCATATAGTTCTCTTGAAATTATACTAACAACTTATAAGGCTCTTCCAATAACTCTTTCAAAGTCACTAAAAAAGCTGCTCCTGTAGCACCATCTACTACTCTATGGTCACATGTAAGCGTTATCTTCATTACATTAGTTGCATAAAATTGCCCGTCTTTCACCGCTACAATTTCCTTAATTCCACCCACTGATAGAATGCAAGATTCATTTTTGGGGTTATTGATAATAGAAGTAAATTGCTCAATGCCAAACATTCCTAAGTTGCTGACTGTGAACGTATTACCTTCCCAATCTTTTGGTTGCAATTTGCCATTTTTCGCTTTGCCTCCTAAGTCTTTTGTAGTGGCTGCCAGAACTGACAATGGTAAAGTATCGGCAAAACGGATAACTGGCACTATCAAACCATCAGGAATTGCTACTGCCATACCGATATGCACATGGTGATTGCGTCTGATATGGTCTTCTTTCCACGAAGAATTTACATTTGGATGTTTTTTCAAGGCAACTCCGCAAGCTTTTAAAATCATATCGTTAAACGAAACTTTCACGGGCGAAGCACTATTCATCACTTCTCTGGCTTGTATAGCTTTATCCATACAAATCTCCATGGTTAATTGGAAATCCACTGCCGATGATTGCGACTCAGCCAAACTTCTGGCAATAGCCTTACGCATCTGATTTAATGGAATCTCTTCAAAACCTTCTACACTCGTAACTGCTACAGGATTAACAGGAGTCGCTTTTGCAGGGGCAGGAGCAGGTTTGGCAGTTGGTACAAAATTGTCAATATCAAACTTTACTACCCTCCCATTTTCACCACTACCTTTCACTTCGGCAATATTAATACCTTTATCTTTTGCTAAAGCTTTTGCTAAGGGAGAGGCTTTAATGCGTCCATCAGCATCGCTAACCGCCACTGGCTCAACGGTTTTTGTATTAATCTCAACGCCCATTGGTGCAGGAGAAGGATTGGCAGGATTGGCATTTTGGGTGGTTTCCGGAGTTGAAACTGGTGCAGGAGTACTTGCAGGAGCCGCTGGTACAGTCTCGGCAGCAGTTTTTCCGCCTTTCAACAAAGCGTTGAAATCTGCTCCAGGTTCTCCAATAATAGCGATTACATCATCAACATTAACGGTTTTACCCGCTTCAATTCCTATATATAAAAGTGTACATGGATTATATTTTGTAACGTCCAAGAAATTGTCCAATTCAAACTCCATGGTTGCTTTGTCCGTTTCAACTTCTGCCAAAAGGGTATCGCCAGGTTTCAAAATATCACCAACTTTTTTTAACCAAGTTACCAACGTTCCTTCAGTCATGGTATCGCTCATTTTGGGCATACCAAT
>JANPIG010001201.1:0-1420 GCA_031424875.1 Cytophagales bacterium | reverse complement strand
AGCCCCTTTGCAGAAGGCATTGCCATTAAAGTATTAACTTTTGCACCCCCGCCCGACTGCCCGAAAATCGTAACATTATTAGGGTCGCCTCCAAAATTAGTAATATTGGCTTTCACCCATTCCAAGGCAGCTTTCATGTCTAAAATACTCAAATTGGCAGATTGCTTATATTTTTCACCATAAGCTGAAAGGTCTAAATAACCTAAAATATTTAGGCGATGATTAATAGAAACAACCACCACATCTCCCTTTTTAGCTAAATTTTCCCCATCATACGAAGGTAATTCTTGGGATGAACCCGCTGTAAATCCACCGCCATGAATCCAAAACATGACGGGGCGTTTTTTTCCATCGCTGATGCTTGGAGTCCAAACGTTGAGACGCATACAGTCTTCGTTGGTGAAGCCCCAGTCGTGGTGAAAGATAAATTCACCCTCATCTTGAACGGAAGTAGTTGGATCCATCAAGGGAGCAACAGGACCATAAACCATTGAACTACGCACGCCAGCCCATGATTTGGGTTTGGCGGGAGGCATAAAACGAGTCGCCTCAGCATAGGGAATCCCTTTGTATGTGTAAATGGCATTGTGAACATAGCCACGAACTTTGCCTGATTCAGTATTGGTTACACCAATATTTTCACTCGTCTGTATTTGAGCCAAAGTCCCCAAACTAATGAAGGAAACAATAAAAGATAGTATTATTTTTTGCATGATTTACAAATTGATTAGGTTGCATTACAAATTGAAAGCAAAAACATTCAAATATCTAATGGGAATTTTTGGCTATTGGGATTATTCGCTACAAATCTATAATCCTATTAATGTCAATAATAGTACGAGTAGGTTTGCTAATATTCGCTCAAATAGATTGATTTTGATATGACTAAAAGCAATCTATGTTTTACTATAAGGCAAAATAAAAATACAATTCGCCATTAATGCAATGAAAACCAGTGTTTTTGTGTTATGTAATTATCTATAACAAAACAACACGCCAATATGCAGATACTCATTCATGTATTTTCGATTTTATTAGCCATTATTCCTGCAAAAACACCCGTTCCCAAAGTGGTCGCTGAGATAGACGAAGTCCAAACACTTTATAGCGATTGCCACCTCAATGGTGTAGTCAGTTACAACGCTTTCAAACAATCTTTTAAAGGTTATCAAGAATTTCATCCTGCAAAACCAATCATTACTATTGTTGATTTTTCTTTGCCATCAAGCACTGAAAGATTCTTTGTCATTGACCTGGCCAAGAAAAAATTGCTTTTCTCTTCGTTGGTGGCTCATGGCAAAAAATCTGGAGATAATATGGCTAATTCATTTTCTAACAAAATGGAATCACACCAAAGTAGTTTAGGATTTTATTTGGTTGGAAACCCCATTCAAAGCCCTAAACATGGTTTGTCTTTGTT
>JANPIG010001200.1:0-4304 GCA_031424875.1 Cytophagales bacterium | reverse complement strand
GTTGTATATGACAAATATGACGCTTGGGCTATAGATTTGAAAAATAATGTACCAATGCTCATTACTGGAGGGCGTGAGAATCGAGTAAAATATCGCTACGTGAACTTAGATTCAGATGAGCGATTTATATTGGGTAAAAATGCCCTTTGGCATCTAATCTATGAAAAAGACAAAAATGAAGGTTATGCCATACCGACTAATCCATTGAGTCGTCCGAAGGAAATTTACAAAGATAAATTCAGTTTATCCAATCCAATTAAGGCAAAAAGGGCTGATAATTTGATTTTTACGAAACAAAATTTCCAAAATTTCCCAGATTTATATACTTCTGACTTGACTTTCCAAAATGTAACCAAAATATCCGATGCTAATCCACAACAAAAAGATTATGCTTGGGGAACGGTAGAATTAGTAAACTGGAAAGCTCAAGATGGTACTTCTTTGGAGGGGCTTTTATACAAACCTGAAAATTTTGATGAAACCAAAAAATATCCCATGATGGTGTATTACTATGAGAAATACTCTCAGGATTTGAATGTACATTATGCACCATCTCCCATTCGTTCTTATATCAATTTTCCCTATTTTACCTCGAATGGTTATGTAATCTTTGTTCCTGATATTGTCTATAAAGCAGGTGAACCAGGCAAATCAGCCTACAATTGTGTAATTCCAGGCGTAGAAGCGATGATTGCAAAGGGATTTGTCAACAAAGACCGAATTGGAATTTCGGGACATAGCTGGGGGGGATATCAAACTGCTTATTTAGTTACCCAAACTAATATGTTTAGGGCGGCAGAAGCAGGAGCCCCTGTGTCAAATATGACTTCGGCTTACGGTGGAATTCGTTGGGAATCTGGACTTTCTCGTCAGGCACAGTATGAGCGTACTCAAACCCGAATAGGAGGGACGCTCTGGGACAAGTTTGATAAATACATTGATAATTCACCGCTTTTTCAAGTTCCGAAAATTCAAACACCACTTTTGATGATGCATAATGACGATGATGGTGCTGTACCCTGGCAACAAGGAATTGAATTTTACATGGCTTTAAAACGATTGAATAAACCTGTTTGGTTACTGAACTATAACGGAGAAAAACATGGATTGACCCAACGTAAAAATAGAAAGGATTTCGCTAAAAGACTTTATCAATATTTTGACCATTATCTCAAAGATGCGCCAGCACCCGCATGGATGACAGATGGCTTGCCACTTTTAGAAAAAGGAATTAATCAAAAATTGGAAGTTGGGAAATAACTCTAAAAAGGTCTAACGAGCGTTTGACTGCAATTTTATCTATTTTTTTTGAATTTACTTACTGATTTAGGGTCGTTGTTCTTCAAAAGGACATCGACCCTTTTTCGTATTACTAAAATTATGTCCGATTTGTACCAGTAACTAAATATTAAGATTACACAACTTTGCATAAGAAATAAATAATTACTTTTATGCAACGAAGAAAATTTTTATCAGTTACCTCATTAGTTTTGGCAATGGGAACTGTTCCTGAATCAAAAGCTAAGGTAACATCAGCCAATTCATTTATTGTGAAGGCAAAAGAAGCTCGTTTTGGTATCCATACGCCTTTCATGGGTGTAAATCCCAATGATGTGAAGATTTCTGGAAAAGATACCAATGGTCAATTGGCTGTTTTTGAATATGTTGGTACACAAAAAGTGGGACCTTCTTTTCATATACATTTTGATCAAGATGAGATTTTTACAGTAGTGGAAGGCGAGTATCTTTTTCAAGTAGGGGAGAAAAAAGATATTCTCAAGCCAGGTGATACCATTTTCTTGCCCAGACAAGTACCCCATACTTGGATTCAGTTGAGTGATTTAGGAAAATTGATTTATTATTTGCAACCTGCGGGAAAAATGGAAGAATTTTTTATGACAATGAACGATTTAAAAGGAAGACCCACTGCAGACGAAATGGATAAAATTCATGCTGCCCATGGAATGAAAGTTGTTGGACCACCACTTAGCTTAAAATAGCGATGATACTCAGAGATGTTTTGCCAAATATAGCTTTACAAGAATACGTTCGGAAGTATCAAATTATCCGTTTCGTATTCGGGGCAACTGATATTTTGCCCTTCAAAGCCTATTCTCCTCGACCAGAGCATTGTCTGATTTTCCTATTAAGAGATAAGCAAAATGTGGGTTATTTAAATTCTGACCAATTGTTAACTCACCCCAAATGCACGATTAATGGGCAACACACCATCGTTACGAATCGGTATATTGCTCGTGACTTTTGGGCTTTGCAAATTGTATTGCAACCAGGAGCATTGTTCCGACTAACGGGAATACCATCTTATGAATTGACCAATACTTTTATTGATGCAGAAGCAGTATGGGGAAAAGATATAAGAGAAGCACACGAACAAATGTCCAATACAGATGATGTGGATGAATCTATTTTGGTGGCAGAGTCATTTTTAGGGAAAATAATTAGCAAATCGAAACGAGATTTTCATGGAATAGACCGAGTCAGTCAACTGATTTTAGGGCAGAGTAGTACTATTTCAAAAGATTATTTTGCAATTCATTCTTTTAAAGGCTTACAAGTTTACCAGACTAAAAACCCAATTTCAATTGATTATTTAGCGAATCAAGCCTGTTTGAGTCCACGACAATTTCATCGAAAATTTACAGAAAGGATGGGCGTGAATCCAAAAGTTTATGATAGAATTGTTAGATTTGAGAAAGCTTTTCGAATGAAAAATGCCTTTCCTGACTTAGATTGGCTCACAATTGCCTTACACACAGGGTATTATGACTATCAGCATTTGGTGAAAGATTATAAAGATTTTACCAAATTGACACCTGCGAGTTTTTACGAAACAGACACCAAAGCTCCTGAGAGAACTTTTGGGGGGATAGAGGTGTAAATTGGGGTTTATCAAATTTCTAACTTTTAGCAAAGGTTAATCTGAATTCTGTACCAAACCCAGCCTCAGATTTTACTGAAACCTTACAGGAAATTGCCTTCGTTAAGTCTCGAATTAAGTATAATCCCAATCCAGATTTTGAACCAATAATGGCATTTTCATTGTAGAGTGAAGCAATTTTTTGTTCTGAAATTCCATGACCATTATCTGTAATGGATAAAAATATTTGACCATTTTGTTGCTCTGCTTTCCAATGAATTGTGCCATCTGGTCTTGAATTTAAGGCTTTTATTGCATTATTCGTCAGGTTTTGCATAATCGTTTTTAGGTGGTCTTCGTCTGAGTAAATACACAAATTGTTTTTGTTTTCAAAACTAATATTTACTTGATTGTTACTTTTAAAAAACCTTTGAAGATATTCAAATAAGTCATTTACAGGAATTTGTTTTACTTGGGGTTTAAAGTTTTCCATCTGCCCTTTACTCCAAAGAAGCATGGATTCCATATTCTCTAATAAATTTTCGGCTGATTCGGTAATTTTTTGCTGATTTCTCATTTTAATTTCTTCCGTGAGCAATTCAGGCTCTTCTTTTTGTAAATGTAAAAAGCTAATGAGATTTGCAACAGGGCTTCGCAAATCATGGCTCAATATGGCAAAATATTTAGCCTTTAATTTGTTAGCTTCGTCCAATTCTGAATTTAGATGAAGGAGAGTAGTATTGGTCTTTTTTCTGGTTTGATTTTGCCAAAAAAGCAATCCCCCAATCAATGAAAGGAGGCCTAAACCTAAAATTAATCCTATTCGTTGCTTCTTCTGGGCATCAATGGTTAACTTATTAATTAATATTTCTTTATCTCGAATAGAAATTTCTCGCTCGGTTTCAAGGCTCGCAATTTTGTTTTTACTTTCTTGTGAATAGAGCGAATCTTGAGCATTTTGAAAAATTCTGAAGTTAGCATAAGCATTTTTATAATCTCCTTTAAAAGCCTGTAGTTCAGCTAAATTTCCCAAATAGTAGGCTTTTTCAGCATTTTGCCTATTCTCTACACATTTGTTAATGGCTTTTTTTAGATAATATTCAGCCTTAGAAATTATTTCTTTTTGGGAAATTTTAAATTGTTTTTTATTGTCAATACGCAATATATCAAAGTAAGCATTGCCAATGTTAGCGGTGTTAGCAATTGCCTCGGTATGGTTAGGATTTATTTGATTCCACAGTTTTTCCGCTTTTAATCCTAAGTCAATTTGTTTTTGAATATCTTTTTCATAAGTAAGAGCCATCTTGGAATAGGCTTTAGCTAAACCTTCTGTATTTTCTGCTTTTTCTTGCAATGAAATAGCTTTTTGAAAGTAGCGTTGAGCATTATTATTCTGATTAGTTTGGTAATAGATTGTGCCAATATT
>JANPIG010001199.1:0-3635 GCA_031424875.1 Cytophagales bacterium | reverse complement strand
GGCAATGTTTACATTATTAAAAGTAGCAATGGTAGGGCCACTCACTTGCGACCAAGTAGTGGTTTGCCCACCCGTGCCATTACCTTCAAATGTTCCACTTAAATTAGTACAAGTCGAAACCGAATAACAGGCAATATTAGAAGCAATATTTTGGTCAGGCCCAGCATTTATGGTCTGCACACCTCCTCTATTTGTAATGATTAAATCATCAAAAGTTTGACAACCGTTAGAATTCGTAATGGTATATCGCAACGTTGATGTACCTGCGCTGGTCTGTGGTAATACAATTCCAGTGGTAACAGAATTAGCATTTGATATAGTAAGTCCTGCTCCATTTCCTCCAATAATTTGCCAAGAAACCGTTTCTCCCGCATTGGTAGGGGTATTGCCAACAACGCTGTAAGTGCCAGGGCAATAAACGGCATCTGCTCCTGCATTGGCAATTGAGATGGATTTTACGGTAATTCTTACCTCATCAAAAACAGCTTCATCATCCTGACATATAGCGGTTAAACGGTATGTATAAGTCTGATTGGGCGTTGCTCCGGTGATGATGGGATTAGCAATATTAGGATTGGAAATCAATGTTGAGGGGCCAGCGACTTGAGTCCAAGTAATGGGAGGCGTATATCCAGCAACTGCCGAAGATACTATACCCGTTAGCTGAATAGTTTGATTGGCACAGAACGACACATCAACATTAGCATTGACAGTACAGTTTTGACCTTGAACAAATGAGGGAATCAAAAATAAAAGAAATGTAACGAAGCGAAGGGCAATGGCATTATTAAAAGTGTTCGCAAGACAAAGAAGCGATTTGAAAGAACATAAAGTTCTTCCCAAAGAGTTGGTAACTACTTGAATCATGGCAGTGATTGCTAAGTGAAATTAAAAAATGAAGATGATGTGTTGTTAAAAGAGTGGCTCTCTCACCGCTTGTTGTAGCTAAAACAATGCCAAATATTTAAGTTTCACTTAACAAATGCTAATATCCACTTATGCCTATTCTTCATCAAAAAAGTGATAATTTTACTGATAATATCTAAAATATGACTGAATATATCCTAAGAATTGACTGTCCCGACGAAAAAGGGCTGGTACATAAAATTACGGGCGTACTGTTTTTCAATAATCTCAACATTGAGCGAACCGATGAATTTGTAGATATAGAAAGCAATCTTTTTTTCATGCGTGTGGCCTTTTCTGGCAATGCAGACCCTGATAAGATTGAGGATGGTTTGAGAGGAATTTTGCCCAATTCTGCTAATATTGACTTGACCGCAAAACAAATAAAGGACGTAGTAATTTTGGTAACCAAAGAACATCATTGCCTTTCAGACCTCCTTATCAGAAACCAATTTAAGGACTTACCTTTTAATATCTTAGCAGTCATTGGTAATCATGAAGTATTGCGAGAATTGACTGAAAAGTTTGCTATCCCTTTTCATTATTTACCTGCTGAAAATATTAATAGAGAAGTCCATGAAAAGCAAATTGAGGAATTAATCATAAACTATTCGCCTGACTATCTGATACTTGCTAAGTTTATGAGAATATTAACCTCTGAGTTTACGTCAAAATTTAACAAGAAAATTATTAATATTCATCATTCTTTTTTACCTGCTTTCATAGGAGCAAATCCATATAAACAGGCTTATCAACGAGGCGTAAAAATCATTGGAGCAACCGCTCATTTTGTAACGGATGATTTGGACGAAGGCCCCATTATTTTCCAAGATATTACCCCGGTAAATCATACAAAAAATGCCCAAGAAATGGCTCAGGCAGGGCGTGATGTGGAGAAGATTGTGTTGGCAAAAGCCTTAAAATTAGTTATGGAAGACCGGGTTTTTATTCATGGGAATAAGACGATAATTTTTGAGTAAATCGTAATAAAAAAATACAGAAACCAATTACAACCACTTTACCTTTAAACTAAAAAATCAAAATGTTCATAGTCGTCATTTGGCGGCTCGTTTGGTTAATCATGAGCAATTGCTTACATATTTAATCATTGGGAAACGATGAAAAAGTTCATTTCTACAAATTCTTTCCCAAATTAACTCCATCAATAAATTCCTTAAAACTCTTTTTATAAGTATCGCTGATAGGCAAAAAAGTCTCTCCAATCTGTACCTTTTCTTTATCAATGGCATCAATGGCTTCAAAGGAAACAATGAATGAATTATGAATACGGATGAACTCTTTTTCAGGCAGTTGGGCCTCTAATGCCTTCATCGTCAAGAGAGACACTATTTTCTGGTTTTTGGTATAAATCCTGACGTAATCTTTCAAGGATTCGATGTACAAAATATCGCTTAACCGAACCTTTATTTGCTTTGTGCCGTCTTTTACAAAAATGAAATTTTGCTTAGATTCAGCTTTTTCAGAAACAATTATTTCCGTTGGTGCAATTATAGAAATATTTATGCGTTGATTGGCTTTTTCAACGGCTTTCAAAAATCTTTCAAAAGTGATGGGTTTCAGGAGATAATCCAGAATATCCAACTCATATCCTTCAAGAGCGTATTCAGAATACGCCGTTGTGAGGATAACGAAGGGCTTTTTTTGTAAAACCTTCAACAAACCAATGCCCGTAATTTCAGGCATTTGTACGTCCAGAAAAAGTAAATCTACTGCATTATCTCGCAAAAAATCAATGGCATCTAATGGATTTGAACAGGCTTTTAATAAGTGTAAATACGGTACTTTCTCCACATAAGCCACCATCAGATTGCGAGCCAAAGGTTCATCTTCAATAATTAAACAAGTTATTTTCATATTAGATTTACCTTTAATTCAACTGAATATTTATCGCTTTCGTCTTCTACTTTTAGCTCATAATTATTGGGATAACTAAGGGCTAACCTACGTTTTAAGTTCTGCAAACCTATTCCAGATTTTTCTTCATTATTAGTATTTTTCGGAATTTTAGAATTTTCTACTCGATAAATACATTGCTTGCCTTCTACATTAATAAAAATATTTACCCAAGCATTTTCAGCATTATTACTAACACCATGTTTAAAAGCATTTTCCAAAAAAGTAATGAAAATTAAAGGTACAATCATTAAACCATCGGTCTGTCCTTTCACCTCAAATTTTATTGGAATTTGATTGTTTAAACGTAATTTTTCCAGACTAATATAATTTTCCATATACTCAATTTCCTTACTCATTGGTACAGTTGCGTGATTTGAGTCATATATCATGTATCGCATCATCTGCGATAGCTTAGCAATTACCTCTGTTGTATTGGGTGAATTGGTAAAGGCTAAATAGTAGAGATTGTTGAGCGTATTGAATAAAAAATGGGGGTTAATTTGAGCTTTCAAGAAGCGTAATTCTGCCATTAATTTCTCATTTTCAATCTCTTTTCGCTTGGCTTCTAATTCAAACCAATCTTCGGCAAAACGTAACATACCTACAAAAATTACTATAAAAAGCGAACCAATGAAAGACTGTACCACAAATTTTGTACTGTATAAAAACCCTTTATGATTAGGCTCATGTTCATCAAAGTAAATGAAACGTTTAAAATAGATTAATGCCGTAACTAATACTACGAAAGGAATGATGAATTCAAGGAAATATCGCCAAAAATTTTGATTTTTCAAGAACCTTGGTAAAAAGTA
>JANPIG010001198.1:0-1596 GCA_031424875.1 Cytophagales bacterium | reverse complement strand
CCAATAGCAGCTACTACACCAACAATAGCACCAATAGTACCACCGATAGCAGAGCCTGTACCTGCACCTTCGGCAGCTTTACTTCCCAACTCTGAGTCATCATCAGAAAAGTGAGTATTACGTGTTTCATCTGACATGATTACGTTGATGTCATCTTTTGTGTAACCTCTCTCATGCAACATGTTATAGGCACTTTCCGTACTTTGACGGTCGCCAAACATTCCTACCGCCATTGGGTAATTTGAATTTGTGTTTTCCATTTTATTAGGTTTTATGGTTTGAAAATTATTATATAAAGTTTGAAAGAAACTTTATCACTGGTATTACATGATTATCGAAAAATTACATACTTTCCATGTAAACGTATAATCACTTATTATAATAATGTGCCACAAAGGTTTAGAGCAAATAAGCATTTAGAAAATACAACAAGTAGGTAAAAATGGGGAGCTATTTACACATTGTTGAAGACAATCATACTCAACTGGAACGAAAAGAGGGCAAAACAAATACTTTCTAATTTCTCACAACGATTTCTGATAAGTTCTCTGTAATTTTGCAGATTCAAACCCTGTCAATCTGACAGTAAAAAACGAAATGGCAAAACTTTTGAACATAATAGACAAGTATAAAAATAAGGCAAAAAGTGCATTGAAAATGGAAAACAAAGAAGAATTACCAGTAGAAGAGCAAGAAGTCATCCAAGAAACTGACAATGTTTCAGAAAATGTCGAAACACCGAGTGAAGAAGTACCAGAATTGTCCGAAACCGAAAAGCTACAAAATGAGTTAGGTGAATTAAAAGATAAGTATCTCCGTTTGTATTCAGATTTTGACAATTTTAGAAAGCGTACTGCCAAAGAAAAATTAGAGATGATTCAATCAGCTTCTGAGAAGGTAATTATAGATATTCTTCCTGTGATTGATGATATGGAAAGAGCTGTGGCAAATGCCCAAGAAGGTGAAATTTCAGAAGGCATTCAATTGATTTTCAGTAAGTTAAATACCACCTTAGCTTCAAAAGGATTAAAACCAATGGAGGCAAAAGGGGAAGTTTTTAATGCTGATATCCATGAGGCAATTACACAATTCCCTGCACCCTCTGAGGAGGATAAAGGTAAGGTTTTTGATGTAGTAGAAAAAGGATATTTTTTAAATGATAAAGTGATTCGCTTTGCAAAGGTTGTAGTATCGAATTAATAATTAATAGATAATAGTGAATAATTGATGGCGGAGTAATCAAATTGGAGAGTAGTGGCACTATTCTCTATTAATTATTCTCTATTGATTGACCCAGTTATGGCAAAAAGAGATTATTACGAAGTATTAGAGGTTGGAAAATCTGCTTCGGAAGACGAAATAAAGAAAGCTTATCGCAAGATGGCAATTAAATATCACCCCGATAAAAATCAGGGCGATAAAGCTGCGGAAGAAAAATTCAAAGAAGCTGCTGAGGCTTATGAGGTATTGTCGGATGCTAAGAAAAAGGCTCAATACGACCGTTTTGGACACGCTGGCATGAATGGTGCTGCGGGTGGTGGTGGTTATGGTGGTCAAGGAATGACCATGGAAGACATTTTCAGCCAATTTGGAAAT
>JANPIG010001197.1:0-2811 GCA_031424875.1 Cytophagales bacterium | reverse complement strand
CGGAACTGACCAGTCGCAAGTGGGGCGTTATCTTTCGGGCGAATCAGTGGGCGAAAGTCGTTTGGGATTATTGATGAATGGTATTTTTAAAATCCCGATGCAATTCTTGATTTTGTTGGTGGGAGCATTGGTTTTTGTGTTTTATCAATTTCATCAAGCTCCCTTATTTTTCAATCAAACTGAACTGGAAAAAGTAGAGCAAACCATTGATTATCACAAGATTACAGAAAAAAACAAAATAGTTTTTGAGCAGAAAAAAAATGCCGTAGAATCAATGTTTTCTGCCATGAAAGCCAATGATGAGGTAGCAATGAATGCCCAAAAAGTCAAGGTTTTGGAAGCCGATAAACAAGCGAATAATCTAAGAACGGAGGTAAAAAATCTAATAAAAAAGACTGATAAATCTGCTGATGTCAATGATACAAATTACATTTTCTTATCATTTGTAACAAAATATTTGCCTAAAGGCTTAGTAGGGTTATTGATTGCCGTCATTCTTTTGGCTTCAATGGGGTCTATGGCTTCAGCATTTAGTTCGCTTACTTCCAGTACAATTGTGGATATTTACCAACGCATCATACACCCGCTTGATACGGAGCAACATTTTCTAAATGCCTCCAAAATTTCTACTTTGGGTTGGGGGATTTTCTGTATTATCGTAGCCCAATTTACTGCCAATATCGGAAGCCTGATTGAAGCGGTAAACATCTTAGGCTCATGGTTTTACGGAACAATTTTGGGCGTATTTTTGGTAGCATTTTACTTTAAATCTATCAAAAGTAATGCGGTGTTTTGGGCAGCCATTATTGCCGAAGGAATTGTAATTTATGCGTGGTGGATAGATTTGACGGCTTTTTTGTGGTTGAATTTGATTGGATGTTTGGCAGTGATTATGATAGGGTTTTTACTTCAAATGTTTCAAAATATCAATCCTTCAAAGCCGTAGCCGCTGGACTTACAGCCTTTTGCATTTTCTTTTTTTCTGAAAAAATATAGTTAAAACTCTTCGTATAAAGCAAACTTGCACCACCAGCCGTAAAGGTTTGACTGTTGCTCAATGCCCCACCAATGGTAGTTTGCAGGTTTCGGTTATAGGTCTTGAAACGCAGTGCACCGTCTTTGGTGATGTACCATTCCAATGCCCAGTCGCCAATGAGTGATTGGGCGTTGGTTTGGTTGGATGCCGTTGTGAACCCACCGCTGCGGGTTAATCTGAAACGGTTATTGAAATTATAAGACAGTCGCAGTTGCAAGTTATTGATTAAATCCTGATTAAGAGCGGTTCCATTTACGGATAAATCCACATTCAAATTAGGGTCAATTTGTGAAAAAGCACTACTGATTTGATTAGAAAGTAATTCTGAGAGCGTACTCACTAAATTGATAGAGGCAAAAGCTGAACTTCCTTGTGGTAACATAGAGTTTAATAAAAGCACATTACTCACCTGACGATTCAACTCTTGTTCGTCCGTTTTAATTCTATTTTCAAATGCGGTTACGCCCGAATTGAATAGGGGAATTTGCGGATAATCATGCAGTTTCATATCAAAAGTAATGGTGGGTTGCAACAATCTATCTTTCAGATTTATAGTAACATCCACAGGGTAACGGCGGGTATATTCAGTCTGATTTTTCAGATTTGAATTACCTACTGTATCAATTACTGAACCCAAATAACTCAAGTTTTGTGTGTATGTTGCCTTAATATCCAAAATAGCTTCGTATGGGTTGCCTGACCATGAAATTCTACTGCCTTGTTTGATACTAAATTTTTTGTTAAGGATATTTTGGAAGGTAAAGGTATAATCGCCACGTTCAATATTATAGTCGCCCGTCATGTCAAAACCGCCTCTGGTATCTACTTTTAAATTCAATTTTCCTGAACCGTTGACTCGCATAATATCTCCCGTTTGTTTGTCAAATTGTACCTCTCCGTATGCTTCAGGCGTGAGTTGAAAATTCAAATCCATCTTAATTCCACTATTACTTACTTGTGTAATTCCTTGTTTTTTATTGATAGAATCTCGCTTGATAACGGCACTCATAAATTCTATATCTTCCTGACCACCAGCATCTTGTGCCTTGTCGAGTGGAATATACAAACGGGTTCCTCTATCACTTTTTACATCAGTAGTAATGGTTAAATCATTAAATGACCCTCCCAAATTTAGCTTGCCCGTTGCATAAGCTGTACCATAATAAAGGTCATTGTCTTTGCGGGTAGTATTCAAGATTTTAAAGCGGTTGATATCCGCCTGCATCTGAACGTTAAAAGTTTTATCACCATCATAAAATACGCTACCTTTTAGTGTTCCCTTATTACCTTCATCATCTGTCAATTTCAATGATTTTGCTCTAATTTCATCAGGTTCAAATGTTATTTTATCTTCAAAATTCAAAACGGATTTCAAATAGTCGAAGAATAAAGAGCCTTTTTTGATATCAATTGCTCCTTCCAGAATAGGATGTGAAAGAGTGCCTGAAACGTTTATTGCTCCATCAGCAACGCCACTAATATTGGAGAAAAGACCTTTCGTAAAGGGTTCTAAAATTTGGAGATTTGTCTGATTTAATGTTGCCAATAAATCCAACGATTTTTCTTTGTTTTTAGGGTCATAAATTCCTTTTACCGACAGAATTTTATTATTGAGCCTTTCCAAAGAATAATCGAGATTCAAAATCTGTTTTTCATTATCAAAGACACCATTACCTGAAATATTTCCGAACAAAAAATTATCTATCGTCAAACCTTCAATAGTTAAATTGCTTTCGGCATTAATATTTTTATAAATATTCCTTAAATCCAGTTCT
>JANPIG010001196.1:0-8569 GCA_031424875.1 Cytophagales bacterium | reverse complement strand
CATGAAGATTTTAGATTCGTAAAGAAAAACATGAATCATGATGACTTTTTTAGAAGAGTAAAATCGAATGCTCACAGAATTCGATAGGTAATGATTTTTTTTCCGTATAAAATATAAGTCTGGAATTAATATTTCAGATTAAACAGTACAAACCTATCAAATTTGAAAATTACATTCAAATAGTCTAAATATTTGAATAAAATACTCTAAATCTTATTAAAAAATAATACTCTAAATCTTTCCTTAAATAAAATTATCCTTTGGCTTCGAGTTAAGGGATTTTTTTTTGTCCCAATATTTTGAAAGATTTATAAAGTATTGTTTTGCTTTAATTTCCTTTTAAAGGTAATTCAGATTAATTATATTAGAAAAAATATAAATCGTAAATCTCAAATATGGACAGACGTAATTTTATCCAAACTACCGCTACCAGTTTAGCCTTCTCAGCTTTACCAATTTTGCCCTCTTTGAGTCATAAAATGGCTCAATATAAAACTGCTTTGGTGGGCTCGGGCTGGTGGGGGACAAACATTCTGCGTTGTGCTATTCAGGCGGGCGAATCTAAAGTAGTTGCTCTTTGTGATGTAGATGAAAATCAATTAAAAAAATGTCGAGAAGAAGTAGGTAAATTAACGTCTGATCAACCCAAAATGTATCATGATTATCGGGAAATGTTGGCGAAAGAAAAGCCCGATATTGTTATTGTGGCCACACCCGACCATTGGCACGCCCTCTGTTGCATTGCTGCCATTGAAAGCGGAGCCCATGTTTACGTAGAAAAACCCATTAGCCACACTCTTATGGAAGGTAGGGCTATGGTAAAAGCCGCACGCAAACATAATCGTACTGTCCAAGTGGGTACGCACCGAAGAGTTTCACCTCATAATATTTCTGGAATGAACTTCTTGAAATCTGGAAAAGTGGGCAAAATAGGCATGGTAAGGGCATTTGTGCATTATGGAGGTGGGGCAGGAGAGAGGCTTCCCGAGACCGAACCCCCCAAAGGGTTAGATTGGAATTTTTGGTGTGGACCAGCTCCTTTACATACCTATAATGCAGGTATTCATCCCAAAGGATTCAGACAATATATGGATTTTGCCAATGGTCAACTGGGCGATTGGGGTATTCATTGGATGGATCAAGTGATGTGGTGGACGGAAGAAAAGTATCCCAAACAAATCTATTCAACGGGTGGAAGAGCCATCAAAAGAGACAATTCTGATGCCCCCGACCATCAAGTGGCAGTTTGGAAATTTGAAGATTTTACCCTCGAGTGGGAACATCGAATGTTTGCGGCCAATGAAGCTGAAAAGACGAATATTGGCTGTTATTTTTATGGTACAGAAGGTACATTTCACATGGGTTGGCAAGATGGCTGGACATTTTACCCTACCAATAAAAACAAGCCCTTAGTTCATGCAGAGCCACAATTAAACAAACCCGACGACCAAAATATCAAGGAACTTTGGGCCAATTTTTTGGGTAGTATAAAGTCAGGACAAAGGCCCGTTTGTGATATTGAAATCGGCCATCGTTCTTCAAGCGTAGCCCTCTTGGGCAACCTGTCTATGAAATTAGGTAGAAGTATTAATTGGGATGGAGAGAAAGAAATCATCCTAAACGACCCAGAAGCCAATAAATTACTGCGAAGGGATTATCGAGGGGCGTGGGTCTATCCGAGTTGAAATAAATATAATCCCTTTAGTATCATGCTTAGTATTGATTTAAGATATGTTTTTAAACAACACTAAGCATAATATTAAAGGGACTAAAATTTACATTAATACCCAACATTTTGTATTAAAGTAGGTGTGCCATCTGGCTTTTTAGTTGCATCAATTTGTCGTTGCGGCACGGGAAATAATTCATTTTTGTCTTTGAAAACAGCTCCTTTTAAATTAGCTCTTTTGGTACTTTCATAAGCAAGGTAGGCATTCAAGACCTCTTTTGCTATTCCCCAACGCACTAAATCAAAGAAACGTTGTCCTTCCATTCCTAATTCTAAGCGACGTTCAAAACGGACTGCTTTCAAGGCAACATCTTTATTAGGCCATGCCATTTTATATTCCTGAACTACATAATTTGCAGCTGGTTTTCCATCGGTAGTTTTTACAAAACCATCTGGATTAGACGCTCTTCTTCTAATTTGATTAATATATTCACGGCCTTTTTCTAAATTTCCTAATTCAACCTCCGCTTCGGCAGCCAACAAAATAACATCAGCAAAACGCATGATTCTGACATTATTGGCTGATAACTGACGGCTTGTTCCTTCGGTAAAAACCCCTTCATCAGCTTTGTAATATACATTTTTCTTGGGCGTATAGGGTCCAGCGTAGGCTTGGTCACGAATCCATGCCTTACCCGGGTGAGGTCCCCAATCTAAGTAAGGAATTCCTCTTCTACCAATTGTCCAATCTAAACGTGGGTCAAGATTTCCTTGATGAGGAGTGAAAGCCGCTGAACTTTCAATTCCTTGATCATTTTTAACTTCCTGAGCGTTGTGGCTTGTTAAAAATGGCAAACCGTCTTTGTCAGTTTGATAAGCATTTACCAAATCCTGAGAGGGTTGATGATATCCACAACATCCGCCTGGTTGCGTTACAAGGCCATTATGAGGAAAATTTAGATTATCGCCAAGCCCCCCATTATAACCTTTGCCATTGTCATTTACTGAATATTGAGCATCCAAAACTCCTTCTGAATCCGTGCTTGTTCCTTGAGTAACAACTCTGAAATTATCATGATATTTTGATAATAAGGCAAACTTTATACCTTTTGTAGTCTTTCCATTGGCGATAATGTTTTCAAGGAGAGGTTTTGCATCCGCCCATTTCTTTTGGTACAGATAAATTTTAGCTAAAAAAGCACCTGCTCCCCACTTATTGAATCGTCCAACTTCTGAAAAAGTTTCTGGTAAATTATCAAAACCATACTTAAAGTCAGCCTCCATTTCTTTCCATAAAACTCGTTCATTGGGTTGTAAGAAATCAGTCGTTTTTTCATCAATCCATGGCATTTTACCAAAAACAACAGTGCCGTGGAAATAATACAAACCTCTTAAAGTACGGGCTTGTGCAATAAGGCTTTTGCTCTCGGCTTCGGTTAATCCTTTTGCTAAGGGTGTCATTCGGATAACATCATTACAGCGAGCAATGCCATCATAAGCAAAACGCCAACGATCATCTAATTTGGTATTATCAGCCGCAATTTCGTAACGTTCAATGTTACTACGACTTCCACCAACATCAGCTCCCTTTTGGGCATCATCGGAGGTTAAACTGCCAAATACCCAGTTTGAGAAGGTATTTACGTCTGCCCCCGCACTCGAACCTGAGCCATACATGGAGCCATTTAAGCCCGCATAAGCACCAATTAAAATGCCATTTACCCCCGCTTTCGTTTTGAGAGCTTCTTCACTAAAAACGCCAATGGGTTGACGATCCAAGAAATCTTCTTTGCAACTATTGCCAAATATGGCTATGAAACAAAGCGTTGTAATAACGCTATATTGATTGATTTATTTTTTTCATTATTTTTGATGGAAAAAAAGGTTCTACTGTGATTAATTAGGAATTCCAATTTTATTTATAAGAGATTCCAATTTCGTAGTTTACGGAAGGCTTCCGAAATTCAAAAAACTAAAATGTAATGTTTAAACCTCCTAAAAATTGTCGTGGATTTGGCACTCTTCCGTGGTCAACGCCCAAGCCAATATCTCCCCGACCAACATCAAGCAAATCTGGGTCAGAACCTGAATAATCGGTTATTGTGAATAGATTTTGTCCCTGTACGTATAATCTGAGGCGATTTAATCCTAATCTTGAAAGTGTTTTTGCTGGAAATGTATAACCTATCTGCATGGTTTTAGCTCTGAAATAAGACCCCGATTCTACAAAATAAGTATGTGGACGAGCATTACTAACATTGTCGTTAATGTCTAATTTTGGCAGAAGTGCATTTTTGTTTTCAGGAGTCCAACTATTGTTCAACATTGTCCGAGAACGGTTACCTGTAAATCCATTAAAATCTGTCCACCATTTTGTGTTATTATAAATCTGATTTCCATTATTCCAGAATAAAAACATATTGAAATCAAAGTTTTTATAAGCAACATCAAAGTTGAAGCCCATCTGAAATTTTGGATGAGGGCTTCCTAAAAATGCACGGTCATCGGCGGTCACTTTTCCATCACCGTTCACATCTTTCAATCTCCAACGCCCAACTGACAAAAGTGGCGTAGCTTTATTAACCCCAGGTTGTTCTGTGGCAGCCAAAACTTCTTCCACCGAATTAAAAAATCCGTCTAAAACATAGCCATAAAACATGCCAATGGGTTGCCCCGTAACCGTTCTTGAAACAGGTGAATTACGAGTTGAATTTGTAAAAAAGTCCACCCCTGTACTGGAAACTAAGTTTCTGTAAGCTGAGAAATTAACCGAGGCGGAATATCTTAACTCATTTGCCAAGCTTTTGCCACGATAAGTTAGCATCAAATCAACGCCATTATTCTCTGTATTTCCCACATTAATAAAGGGGGCTGTAAAATCTCCCTCAGTACCTGGACGCAAGATTTGTACTAATAAATCAGACGTTTTTTTGTTATAAATATCCAAATTTACTTCCAAGGCACCGTTGAACATGGCTAAGTCTAAACCAGTATTGAAGGTTGCGGTTTCTTCCCATTTTGAGCCTGAATTTCCCTTACGGTCGAGGTCATATCCTGCTACTGTTGAGGTGTTGGTGCCACCAATATCATAAAAAGAACGGCTTGGATCTGAACGATAGAAACTGAATTGATTATTAGCATCGATTTGATCGTTACCCACTACACCATACCCCGCACGCAATTTCAAATCAGAAATAACTGAAATATCTTTCATGAAATTCTCCTGCGAAATTCTCCAACCTATACTGGCAGAAGGGAAATTTCCATAACGAACATCTTTAGCAAACTTGCTCGAACCATCTCTTCTGAGCGTAGCATTTAACATATATTTTCCATCAAAAACGTAGTCAATTCGTCCAAAAAGCGAATAAAGGGCTTCAGTGGCAATACTCGAAGTATTGTTCTGACCAATTGGATTTCCACGATCTAAAACCCTAAATGAATCATCGGTAAATGGATAATAGCCAGATCTATCACCGCCTACTTGTTCTCGCTTAAATTCTACGGCTTCTGTACCTGCCAATAATTTAAGTTCATGTTTTCCAAAAGTCTTTTCAAAATTTAAAGTATTTGTGAATGTCCAACGATACTGAAATCCGCTTGTGATACTAAAAGTTGTCTGAAAATTTCCTTCTGAATGTTCGGGATTTATTTCTCGGAATGAAGTTGAATAATTATTGTTATAATCCATACCGTAACTACTTCTGAAACGCAAACCTTTTAATATATCAACCTCTGCATATACACTTCCCAAGAGCCTAACATCACGCTCATTATTATTGCGAGCTCGATATAAAATGGCCACTGGATTTTCTCCATTTCCGGTTCCGCCGGCTTTCGAACCTGCAAAATTTCCCATAATGTCATATACAGGAACAATGGGTTGCATGCGATATGCTTGCGACCATGGCGAACCTTCATTATTATCAACAGAACCTTGCCTCAAACGATAAGACCCAAAGAGTGTTTCTCCAAAACGAATTTGTTTAGTCAGTTTAAATTCTGAATTTGAACGAACGCTGTAACGATCATAGAAAGTAGATTTCTGTATTCCAGCTTCAGAATAATATCCTAAACTCAAGCTATAAATCGCTTTATCATTCCCACCAGAAGCACTCAAATTATGGCTCTGTGTTGGGGCAGATTGTGTCATTTCTCTGAACCAATCCGTCCCTTGTTTATTTGCTTTAACAATTTGGTAAAAACCATTTTGCTCATAGTTATACTTGCTTGGGTCCACGGCTGGATTTCCCTCAAAAAGCCCCGCAGATGACCCTGCAAGGATATAATCAGGGATTACAGGCGATGCTCCTTTTCCATATTGAGGCGACGTAGGCGTAATTCCAGCTCCTATTTGTTGCTTCCAAAGTAAGTCGCCCAACTCGGCAGTGTTCAACATATCTGGGTAACGGATTACATTAGAAACTCCATAATATCCATCGTAAGATATTTGGGTTTTGTTGGCTTTCCCTTTTTTGGTGGTAATAATGATAACCCCCCCCGCACCTCTGGCTCCATAAATTGCCGCTGACGACGCATCTTTTAGGATATTCATGCTTTCAATATCATTCGGATTGATAGAATTAGTCCCAGAAGTTTGAACGCCATCAATAATGACCAAAGGCTCATTACTTCCAAACGAACTTATCCCACGAATACGGACATAACCATTGCCTCCAGGCTGATTTGAACCCGAAGCCACCACACCCGCAACTCGCCCTTGCAACATATTACTAACATCTGCGGCAGGACGGGTGAGCATTTGTTTGACATCAACAGTGGCAACCGAACCCGTTAAATCCGATTTCTTTGTGGTTCCATATCCAATCACTACAACTTCATTCAGCGATTTTATATCAGCACTCAAACTCACATTAATAATTGTTCGATTGCCAACAAGTACTTCTTGGCTTTGATAACTTACAAAACTAAAAACCAGAATCACTTTGGAGTCAGCCACCGAAATGCTATAAACTCCCGCCGAATTCGTGGCCACACCACGAGAAGTGCCTTTAATTGAGACGTTTACGCCTGGTAACCCTTCTCCGTTTTCATCACTAACTTTTCCTGTTACGGTCAAATCTGGAGCGATGGACTGATTTATTTGGGGGAGTTTTTCGTTTGGGATGATAGATTGTTCAAGAAATTGTTTTTTTAATAAAATTCTTGAACCAACCACTTCAAAGCTTACTTGAAAGGGCATAAAAATCTCCTTCAAAACTTCAGAAAGTTTTTCATTGTTGGCTTTCAGTGATATTTTCTGATTTCCAGAAATCGTATTGGAGCTATAAACAAACTTGACCTCCGCAATTTTTTCAATCTGTGAAAGCACTTTTTTGAGTTCCGTCGATTCCAGATTTAAACTGATATTCTGACTTAGAACTTCTTGCCCACGAAGTGGATGTGCCAAAGAAATTGCACAAAAAAGTGAGCAAATTAGTAGTTGAAGGATGGTAAACCGCATGGCATCGTACAGAATTTTTGGGTTTGGAATAATTTTTTGCATACTTTTAATAGTTTTATTGTGAAAAAGATAAAACAAACCCTCGATTTGATAGAAACTCGAAAATTTTAGCATTAAGAGGGGAAATGTATGAGGTAGATGCTGGTAACATCTGCCTCATTTTAATTTATGTTCGGTTCTCGATGTTTCAATATTTGTTGTTTGATGTTAGCTATAAACACAAAAGCCAGTACCGAACATCGGGTAAATTAATGGCATCCATCGCCATTGATAAAAATGCTTGTTCCACGCTGTTCGTGAGTGGCATTTATAGATTTACAAATGAGGTCTAATTGTGTGGAAAGTGGTAAATCGTTCAAATCTCCTGTAAAAGTACAATGGTTAATAGTTTGGCTTTCGACGACAATCTCCAAGCCATAAACCTTCCGAAGTTTGGAGAAAACTTCCTCCACGGGTATTTCATCAAAAATAAACGTTTCTAATTTTTCAAGAGATATTAGCGGAAGTGGCTTGGCAACAATGGTAGGAATGATTTCTTTAGTTCGCTTATCAAAGATAACTTTTTGGTTAGGTGTTAAAATTATTCCTTTCCTGTTTTTAGTGTTATTTTCATCATTTTCAAAAACTGAAACCCTGCCAGTTTTCACAGAAACCTCAATCGTTTTACCTTCTTCGTAAGATTTAATACTAAAACTTGTTCCTAACACTTGGGTTGTGATATTACCTGCATGAACTATGAAAGGCTTATTGGGATCTTTTTTTACGTCAAAAAAAGCTTCACCTTTCAAATAAACGTTTCTGTTTTTATCGCCAAAATGTTCTGGATAACTAATACTACTTTTTGAAGCTAATTTTACAGTACTTCCATCCTCCAATTTAATTTCACGAGTATTTGGTGTAGTATTTTGGACGATAATTCCTTCATTTAAAATGCTTTTTTGAGGCACTGAAGCTGTCTTTTCTATTTTTTCTTTATTGAAAATAAATATAATACCAAGCATAAGTAAAACCGCAGCCGCAATACTAATTTTTTGCCAAAACGGAAAGTGGAAAACCCTACGAGGTGGATTTGATTGATTAACTATTGAAGTCCACAACCTTTTTTCAATAACAATTTTCTCTTGGTCGTTCAAAACAGTAGGATTTCCATCTTGCTTTCTATACCAATTATGCACCGAATTTGCTTCCTCAGCATTACATTCGCCTGCAAGGTATTTTTCTAATAATATGTCGAATTCGTGCTGATTCATTGTTAGTTATTAGACTGATAGTTTTTTAATTGTTCTCTCAAAACCTTCACAGATTTAGTAAGATGATATTCTACTGCTTTTTCAGATAAGTCAAATTCTTGGGCAATATCTTTTACTGATTGGTTTTCAAAACGGCTTTTTTTGAATATTTCCGCACTTTTTTCGGGCAATTTTTTCATAGCTTCT
>JANPIG010001195.1:0-1179 GCA_031424875.1 Cytophagales bacterium | reverse complement strand
CTTTGAGCCATCTGTTTTATTGGGTGATTATTTTAGTATTGGTTTTGGAGGAGTTGATTTATTTTTTGTCATTAGCGGGTTCATCATTCATTTTACGAGTGAAAAATATTTAGATAAACCTGTAAAATTAAGTGAATATCTAAAAAAACGTTTTGTTCGGGTTTTTCCCATACACTGGTTTGTTTTGACACTACTTTTTTTATCGGGTTGGTTTATTACAAACGTTTTTCATCGTAATATTTTTAGCATTGGATACCCCCATACTTTAAAGGCTTACATCCAAACATATTCATTATTCCCTCTCCATTTTGCTATCAATCCAGTTACATGGACTTTGAGTTATGAATTGTTTTTTTACTTAATATTTGCCTTGTTAATTATCTCTAAGAGGTTATGGTTTATTCCAATAGGTATTTTAATCGTTTCTGGATACAATGTTTATCAAAATTATTTACAAGAGGGTGGTGTGGCAGAAATGAATATCTTCAAATTCATTTTTAGTGGTTATAACTTTGAGTTTATGTTTGGCTTTTTAATTTATCAATTTTATGACAAATTAAAATTAAATAATATTTTGTCCATCCTTTTATTGTTGATTGGACTTTCAATTTTTATAGGATTTGGTTATGAAGTAAGTGATTTTGACAATTATAAACGATTAATAATTTTTGGATTCCCTTCATCTTTGATAGTTTTAGCGATGCTTAACTTGGAAAAAAATCAAGTTATTTCAATCCCTAAATTTTGGATTTTATTAGGAGATGCTTCCTATACTCTTTATCTTATTCATTTTCCTATTATGTTGTTAATGAATAAGTTGCCACAAATTTTAGGATATTCATTTACAGCAAATCAAGAAGTAATTTATAGCTATTTTATCATTTTAACGATAATTGTTGCGAGCATAATTGTTCATAAATACATTGAAAAGCTTTTATCAAAATCAGTTGGAAGATTGATAGGTGTTTAAAAATTGACAGTTGAAATAGATGAAAATATTAAATATTTGTGGTTATTCTTGGGATATTGGTGGTCCGCCAAAGATAATTTTTGACCATGCTGTTGTACAAATGAAGTTGGGTGCAGAAGTAACAATTCTTACACCCATTTCTGAAGGTCAGAAAGTGTATGCAATTCCAGAAGGGGCAAAAGTAATTACTTGCAAAAGACATTGGTTTG
>JANPIG010001194.1:0-1172 GCA_031424875.1 Cytophagales bacterium | reverse complement strand
GCTTCTGAGCCTTCCGTTTTTTTCATTCTTGACGACATTCCACCCGCCATGATTAGTAATTTTGCCATTTATTGTTTTAAGTTTTTTTTAATAATAAACGTCAGTCGTCCTTCAAAAGGACGACTTCCATAAAATTCAACTAATTTTCTACTATTGTTCCTTCATCAACAGTAATTATATATGCTTTACCACCTTGATTTTCAATGGCTTGGGCAACTTTTTCTGGATTATCGGGTGCATATACGAACATACAACCACCTCCACCGGATCCATTAATTTTTCCTCCCAAAGCTCCTGCATCTAAGCCCGCTTGAATCATTCTATCGATTTTAGGGGTTGATATTTTAAGGTTTTCTCTTAAATTTTCTTGATGTAGATTTAATAAGTTTCCTAAATTTGAATCATTAAAATTTTCTGATTTCAGCAAAATTAGCGCTTCTCTTAAAATATTCCGATTTGCTATATTTCCTTCAATCAACTCAATCTCTTCAGAACTCAGTAAATTTTGGTAATTACTTAATTCATAAGGAGTTACTTTGAAAAGAGAAAAATTGGAATTCGTTTTCTTTATTTTTTCAATGGCTCCTAAAACGCCTCCTTTTACTCGCTTAATCAATCCTACGGTGTCTTTTGGTTCTTGAGAATCCCCTAAAACAAACGTACCTAATTTAGTGGTGAGTCCTTCTACTTTAATCTTGGGAGTTGATTGTAAGTGAATGATATTGCCAACTGCTGTTGAATAATGATCCATCATGCCTCCTGCTTCTTTAAATTCCGCAATTTCTGCCTGATAGCCAATTTCTGCCATTTTTTCTACTGAAATTTGTTTTGGACTATCTGCCATTAGGGTCAAAAAATGAATCCAATTTACCAATAAAGCAGAAGAACTTGATGTTCCAGAATTGATAGGAATATTGCCGTGGACAGTGCATTCAATTCCACTTTTAAAAGTATAACCCTCTCGCTGTAAGATATTTAGGGCAGACCGAAAATAATCTCGCTTCCGAACGTAAGGCATTTCCGGAAAAATATCAATGGCATTTTCACGTTTAATATCAGGCAGATGAATGATTGCTTTTCCATCATTTCTGTTGAAACCAGTAATATTGACTCTCCGAGAAATTGCAGCTGCAATTACGGGCAATCCTAAATAATCTTGATGTTCACCAAAT
>JANPIG010001193.1:0-1240 GCA_031424875.1 Cytophagales bacterium | reverse complement strand
TTCATCCAACCAAAACGGGACCTCTTGGGCAACGGCATACAATAATCTACAGATAGCATTGACAAACGCCCCTACTAATGCAGAGATTTGGGTAGCTCAAGGAATTTATAAACCCACTATTACTAATGACCGTACCGTTAGCTTCAATGTTCCCAGCGGAGTTATGTTATTTGGAGGTTTTGTAGGTACAGAAACCACTCAGAATCAGCGTAATTTTAGAGCCAATTCAACTATTCTAAGCGGTGAAATTGGCTCCCTTGCTACCGTTAGTGATAATTCATATCACGTGGTTACTTTCTTTGGGGTTAATAATACAACCATTTTAAACGGATTTACCATAACAAAGGGTAATGCAAATCTTACTGCTAATAGAACACATCCTTCCCCAAGTCCAACGGTTCAACCCATAACCATTAATGATGGAGGAGGTATTGGTTTAGATAATGCCAGTTCACCCATGATTATCAATTGTAGAATTATCAGTAACGATGCCGTGTTGGGAGGTGGATTGTTTGCTACCAATAATAGTAACCCAATCATTAAGAATACTGTTTTTATGGATAATGAAGCCACTTTTGGAGGAGCTACTTATCATATTGGTAGTAGCCCTATTTACCAAGAAGTTTTGATGGCCGGTAATAAAGCAACGGGTGGAGCCATGTACAATAACGGTTCAAATCCTATAGTTACCAATGCCACCATAGCAGGAAATGGCGGGATTAGTGGCACTATTTTTAATTCGAGCAGTACGCCAGTGATTAAAAATTCAATTCTGTGGGGCAATGTTACGCCTTTCAACGATGTACAATCTATCATTTCTTACAGCATCGTGGAGGGCGGTTATCCAGGCGTGGGAAACCTCAATCTCAATCCACAGTTTGCAGATTTAATTGCTTATGGATTAGCTCCAACGCTATCGGGAGACTATAAATTGACTAACACTTCACCCGCTATTGATGCAGGTGATAATGGGACCATTGGCTTAACTGACAAGGATTTAGAAGGTAATCTCAGACGCTTCAATGGTGGATTAGTGGATATTGGGGCCTATGAATTTCAGGGCAGTAGAATCGGGGGAATCATTACGAGTATAGTTTCTGGAAATTGGGAAGCGGGAACAACGTGGGACATAGGCAGAAAACCTTTAGCAGGTGATATAGTCATTATCAACAACAACCATATTGTAACTGTAAATCAAAATGGTGTACTAAAAAATATTGAGTTAAGACAAAATGCCAAA
>JANPIG010001192.1:0-4251 GCA_031424875.1 Cytophagales bacterium | reverse complement strand
AAGTTAGGTTGGACACAAGTAATCAATATCAACACGGCATTATTAGCGACTGATACGTTACGAAATAATCCACAGATAGATGCAGGATTTGTACCCGTGGGGAGTATTGGAGATTATGTATTCTTGGATAACGATAACAATAATTTGCAGTCGGCAGGGGATAAGCCACTACAAAGTGTGAAGGTTTATTTACTCAACAGTACAGGAGCAAAAGTAGATTCTGCTATCACTGATGTAAGTGGTAAGTATCTGTTTGATAGTCTATTAGCAGGAAATTATTCTGTGCAATTTGTAAAACCAGTTGGATATGATTTCGTTAAAATCAATATAGGCGCTATCTCGACAGACAGTAATGCTGATACTTTAACAGGTAAAACTGCCTCTATTTTTATCGACACAGCTAAGCCAATAGGAGACCCTGCCAGAAACAATAGAGATGTTGATGCAGGATTGAAACCACAGTATGGTAGTATTGGAGATTTTGTTTGGTTTGATAAAAATAATGATGGTATTCAGCAACCAAGTGAATTGCCAATCGAGGGCGTAAAAGTATATTTATATAATGCCGCAGGCACTGTTAAATTAGACAGCACTTTCACAAATGCCAATGGGAAATATTTATTTGATAGTTTATCGACTGGCAATTATAAAATTAGATTTGTCGCTCCAACGGGGACAATTCCATCGAAGCAAAATATCGGAAATGATTTGTTTGATAGCGATGCCAATAAATTGGGTTGGACGCACGTAATCAACCTCAATACTGCAAAATTACCAAGTGATACTTTGAGAAATAATCCTAATATTGATGCAGGATTCGTTCCAGTGGGTTCAATAGGCGATTATGTATGGTTTGATAGCAACAAAGATGGTTTACAAACTAATGGTGAACCTGCTGTGAAAGGTGTAAAAGTATATTTAGTGAATGCTGCAACAGGTGCAAAATTAGATAGCACATTTACAGATACCATGGGTAAGTATCTTTTCGATAGCTTAGTTTCTAATACTTATAAAGTACAGTTTATCGCTCCAAAAGATACAAACTTCACTCTGCAAGGTATTAATCTAAATTCAAGTGTAGATAGCAACCCCTTGACAACAACAGGTTTGACTAATGCAATTACGATTGATGCTGCTTTCCCATTAGGAAATCCTTCTCGTGACAATCGTAGTGTGGATGCAGGTTTAACGATTAATTTAGGCTCAATTTCGGGTAAAACTTTTAATGATAATGATAATTCAGGAACTCAAAATACGGGAGATGCAGATTATCCAAACGTAAGAGTATATTTATATAAAGAGATAACGCCAAATAATTTTGTCTTGGTTGATTCAGTAATTACAGATTCTCAAGGAAATTATAAGTTTAATAATTTGAGGTCTGGAAATTATCTGGTTCAGTTTAAAAAGCCAATTTTAACAACATATACAACTACTAACGTGGGCGATGATACCAAAGATAGTGATGCAAATCCATCAGATGGTAGGACGGGAATTATTCCAATCAATACCATTTTGCCAGAGACAGATTTAGGTAGAAATAGTAAATACAATGATGCTGGATTTATTCTTCTTCCAGTAAATTGTAAAGAAGAGATTTGTATTCCTTTTGAAATTATAAAGATTAAAAGATAGAATTAAATCTTGCAGACTAACCAACCTCAGCTCAAAAGGGCTGAGGTTTTATTTTCTCTGATTTTAAAATCAGCTCTGGCTAATTTTATTTTACCTTTATAAAAATACCTATTTATCTTCAAGCTATTCATTTACGGATAATTTTCAAATTAAATAATTTTCATATCTCTAACTTTGGTAAAATTTGGCATAGCTTTTGCGCATATATTCTTGTAAAACTATTTCGATACCGTGCCAAAATAATGTTTTTCTAAAAAACTTTTTTGTCGCAGTTAAAATCTCATCCAAATTCCCGCCAGAAGGAAGATGTTTTTTATTACACCAAACATTTAATCCTGTTTGGGTGATAGAAAATGACCTTGTATTTCCTTACAATTAATCACTGGATTGCCTAAGTTTTAAGAATTACTGTTTAATTACAGTTAAACTTGATTCTTTTATTCAGTTCATAAAAAACCCAAGAAACAATGATAAAATCCTTACGTCTTCGGATGGTCAAGGCTTTAATTCCTTGCTTTTCCTTACTCTTATTGGCATCGCTTTTTTCAGAGATTAGTGCTCAAAATGTTAGTGGTAAAGTCTTCCGTGATTTCGATGCCAATGGCCAGCAAACTACAGCTTCGCCTGCACTCATTGAGCCTGGTGTTGCTGGTATAACGATAAAAGCATTTGATGCTTCTGGCGCACAAATCGGTGTAGCAGTTCAAACTGCTCTGGATGGTACTTATACACTACCTGTTGCCACTACCAATCAAGTTAGAATAGAATTTTCAAATTTTCCGGCTGCTTTTTTCTCGGGTCCCAAAGGAACTTTAAGTGGAACTTCCGTACAGTTTGTCAACGGTGGAAGTACGGCAAACCTAGGTATCAATTACCCTTCTGATTTTTGTGGAGCTAATCCTTTAATAGTAACACCTTGTTATGTAAACGGTGATCCATTAGCAGGTGGTGATGCAGGGCAAGATCCCTTTGTGGTTGGAATTCCTTATACACCAGGAGCAAATTCTGGGGTAAATAAATATTTAGCTAAAGGCTTACAAGTAGGAGCCACATGGGGATTGGCTTATCAACGACAAACTCAAACGTTTTTTACCTCAGCTTTACTCAAACGTCACTCAGGATTTGGTACAAATGGTGCGGGTGCAATCTATCAAATAAAGATAACCTCCACCGATACTTTAACTTCTCTTTTAGTTGATTTAAAAGCTGATTTAGGAATTGATTTTGGAACAGATCCAAGAAAAAACCTAAATAAAATTGATTCGTTATTTGCCGATAAGAATACTCCTAACAGAGACTCAACAGCTTTTGATTTAGTAGGTAAAATGTCATTTGGAGATATTGATATTTCTGACGACGGTAAAACCCTTTGGGTAATGAACCTTGCTGATAGAAAACTTTATGAGTTGCCTATTGGTGTGCCTGCTACTAAGCCAACATCATTTACGGCACATACAATTGTAGGTCCAGGTTGTACAAATGGCGTTTTTAGGTCTTGGGCAGTTAAATTTTGGAGAGGTAAAGTGTATGTTGGCGGTGTGTGTACGGCTGAAAATGGAGGAACTGCCGCAGATTTAAAAGCCTATATATATGAACATGATCCGGCGGGTGCCACAAGTAGTTTTACTGAGGTAATTAATTTCCCACTTAATTATGAAAGAGGCTATGTCAGTTTTGAAAGTATTATCAAAAGTGCAGATGCAGAATGGAGACCTTGGATAAAACAATGGTCTGAAATCAATAATCCACTTCCTGGTGATGGTCCATACACTCAAACAATGTATCCTCAGCCCATTCTTTCTGATATCGAGTTTGACGTTGAAGGATCAATGATTATTGGTTTTATTGATAGATTCGGGCATCAATCAGGTAATCGCAATTACAGTACATCATTGAGTGATACAAAAACGTATGAAGGTGTAGGTGCTGGTGATATTTTGAGAGCAAGTTTAGATGTAAATGGAAAATATAACTTAGAAAGTAATGCAAAATCAGGCGCTATTACGACTGGTGGAGCAAATCAAACGCCTATTCAAGGCCCGGGTGGAGGAGAATATTATTGGCAAGATATGTATATTAAATCAGCAGATAAAAATGCTTCTGGTGGACATCAAGAAATTACTTTGGGAGGATTGGCTTTATTACCCGGAACAAACGAAGTAATTACTGACGTTTTTAACCCTCTCACCACTTTTCGAGCAGGGGGATTACGTTGGTTTGACAATACAACAGGTGAAGCCCCCCGTGGATATGAAATTTTTGGGCAAGATGCTGGCGGACAACCTGCAACTTTTGGCAAAGCCGCTGGTTTAGGGGACGTAGAATTAGCTTGTGGGTTACAGCCCATTGAAGTAGGAAATCGCCTTTGGAATGATATTGATAAAGATGGCATTCAAGATGCTAATGAACCTGCTCTAACGGGCGTAACGGTTCAATTGTTCAAAAGTGGCGTTCAAATAGGTTTAGATATTTTGACGGATGCCACTACGGGAGAATTCTATTTCACAGGACTTATTCCCAATAGCATTGATTATGAAATTCGTATTCCAAACGTTAAAGGAGCCAGCAAACAAGCTAAATTAGCAGGATTCGACATCACAACTGCCAACGTAGGAG
>JANPIG010001191.1:0-1121 GCA_031424875.1 Cytophagales bacterium | reverse complement strand
GCCAAGGTATTATACAATTCGTTGGCTTCCGATTCTGCAAATCCCTCGGTTTTGCCCAATTCCATCGTGCGTTCACGGGCGGTATCGGTCATTTCTTGCATCAGATCATCGGCATCTACTACGGTTCCCTCACGAGATTTCATTTTGCCCGATGGCAAATCTACCATACCGTAACTCAAATGATAAAGTCCTTCTGCGTAGGGACGACCTAATTTTTTGATGGTTTTGAATAATACTTCAAAATGGTAATCTTGCTCATTTCCAACCACATATACTGATTTTGACATCTTGAAATCATTGTATTTCAATTCTGCCGTGCCGAGGTCTTGGGTGATATAAACGGACGTTCCATCTTTACGAAGCACCAATTTTTGGTCGAGTCCTTCATCGGTTAAATCTATCCAAACCGAATTGTCTTCTTTCTGGAAAAATACGCCCGATTTCAATCCTTCTTCCACGAATTTTTTACCCAATAAATACGTATTCGATTCACGGTACATTTTGTCAAAACTTACGCCCATTTTCTCATAAGTCAGACCAAATCCTGCGAAAACCCATTCGTTCATTTTCTCCCACAAAGCAATTGTTTCGGGGTCGTTATTTTCCCATTTCAACAACATTTCTTGGGCTTCTATGAGCGATGGAGCTTGTTTTTTTGCATCATCTTCCGACAATCCTTTTTCTTCCAAAGCCTTGATTTCGACTTTATAATGCTTATCGAATTCAACGTAATATTTGCCTACCAAATGGTCACCTTTCAAGCCTGAACTTTCGGGTGTTTCGCCATTACCAAATTTTTGGTACGCCAACATCGACTTGCAAATATGGATGCCACGGTCATTTACTAAGTTAGTTTTGACCACTTTATAACCATTGGCAGACAAAATTTGAGCGACCGAAAACCCTAAAAAGTTATTCCGTAAATGCCCCAAATGAAGCGGTTTATTGGTATTTGGTGAAGAATATTCCACCATCACCGTTTCATTTTTATCGGGTAATTGTCCAAAGGTTTTATCCTTGAAAATACCCGTAAATAAGTCTATCCAAGCCGAATCAGCGATGGAAAGATTCAAGAAACCTTGCACCACATTAAAGGCACTCACCACGCCCGAATTTGCCAC
>JANPIG010001190.1:0-3219 GCA_031424875.1 Cytophagales bacterium | reverse complement strand
CCATTGATAGGTATAATTAGTGCCTGCATTGGCAGTAAGGTCTTTAGGTGTTCCTTCGCAAATGCTAACTTTATCACCCGTTGGCATAATGCTTGCTTTGGGTGCGGCTTGCGTAGTGATTGGCACTTCTACTCTCGCACTCGGACAACCCAACGATTTTACTTTCATATCATAGGTATAATAGTAACCCGTTTTGATAATATTTCCATTAAATAACGCTCCTGTGATACTTATTACGTTCGGAATCGTGAAAGGATAGCCTTTAATATCCGAACCCGTTGTGGTGGAACCTGCATTGAGATTACTCCGATAAATACTGGCTCCTTCCGAACATTCTTGAGTCAATTTATACGTCCCAGCGGCTGGAATCGCCAAGTTTAGGGGTAATACTACGCCTTGGTCATTGGGGTCATCTACAAACTGATTGCCACTATTTCGAGTCAAATTATCCGAAGTTCGAGTAGCCGCCACCGTGAAAGTTGCCGAAGAAATAGGCGTTAAATCTGAAACTCTTGTGATGGTAAACGTAATTTTTCCTGCTGTTCCCACATAAATCCTGGCACTTTCAATCACCAATGGACTTTGCGTAACAATCACGGGTTCTGGACCAAAGTTTTCAAAATATGTTCCTCCGCCTAATTCGTATTTGGTTTTATAGCCAATCGTTCCTGAGAAATCGTTTACTCCTGCATACAATTTTGTAGTATTAGCAGGACGAGTAAATGAACCATTATTTCCCGTGAAAAGTAAGTTACCCGCCGTTGGAGTATCATACCACAAAACAGGATTTGTTTCGCTTGATTTTACATTTAAAATAGTCGTTCCCTCACATACAACTACTTGTGCAGAGGTAGGCGTTGGAGTTGCAGTAACTGTTCTGGTAATGGTTTTTATGTTGTTGGTTTGGTCTTGGTCATTGGCTAAATTTAGACTAATTTCAAAAGTATAAGTCGTACCTGAAACTGGATTAAAACTACCATCTAACAACAAATTTGCTTCGGCAAATGGGGCTAATGTACCTTTGTAAGTACCTGTTAATGTGGCAACTAAGGTTGTTTTATCTAACACTCTTACCGTAACAGGAATATTTTGTTGAGCCACACTTCCTACATTTTTTAAAGAAACCGTAACCCTACTGGCAGACCCCGAACAAAAAGATACAGCATCAGGAGAAATCAGATTTGAAACACTCAAATCAACCTCTGGGCGGACGAATTGAATAGAATAATCTTTGATTGTGCCTTTATCCAAAGAACCACAACTTTTTATGGCAACTGTTGAAGCATCTTCTACCGTAATAACCCGCATGAGCGTTCCATTACCAGGTTGCAAACCCGTTGGAGCTTTGAATGAATCTGTGTAAGTTGCTCCAGTTTTGGCATTAGCAGTAATTACTTTTTCAGTATTTTCATCAAAAACTCCGTCTCCATTCCAGTCAATATAAACCACTGTGGTTTTAGCATTAGCACTTTTGAAGCCTAATTCAAAAGCCACTTGCTGACCCGATGAAACTTTGAAGTTACTGGTTTGTCCTCCTAATGTTAGGGAATTAATATTATCTTGAATAATAGTTGGCGTTGAAGCACAATATGCCGTCCCTCCTATTCCACTGATAATCAAGGCATAATCTTGTGAATTATTTTTCAAAGTGCCTTTATTGCTTACCGTGAGCGTATAAACACGCCCAGGCACGGCATCAGGAATGAGGATTTGTTCAATATTATCTCTAAAATTATCCCCACGAGTGGCTAAGTCAGCAGGTTTGTCAGGATTCAAGATGAAGGGTAAATAATTATTTGTATCATCCGAAATTCTGATATCCAAATCATTCACTAATCTGGGAGAGCGATTATTCAAATTTTCTGCTGTAACTGGTAAAACCACGCCTTCGGGATCTGTCCAACAAATTGTTGCCGTTAAGGCACCTTTACCCGAAGCAGTTATTTTTTGGGTATAAGTAGTCCCATTTGCCAAATTTCTTTCCGTTAATGAATGTGTTTTATCGGTATTTAAAATCACTTTTGCGGCTTTTTCCATATCCAAAAGCCCCCAACCATAAATATAGTCAGGACCAGTATTCCCAACATCAAAAGCTGTGTGCAAAGCCAAGCCTTTTAAGGTTGAAGCCAACATCAATTGTCCATTATTTTGTTTGGAATAAGCTTCTTGTAGTAATAAAAGGCTACCTGATACTTGTGGCGTTGCCATTGAAGTGCCACTCAAAACGGTAAAAGCAGTGGTAGAAGTATTAGAAGTGGAGAAAACATTTACGCCCACTGCCACCAAGTCAGGCTTAATTCGCCCATCGTCGGTAGGCCCCCAGCTACTAAAACTTGAAATACGCACATCAGTGAGTTGAGCCGGAGGATTTCCTCCCGTCCCTACAATGGCTCCCACAGTTAAGATATTTTTGGCATTAGAAGTAGTAGAAAGTATATCATAGCCATCACTCGCTTTGCGAGCTACATTACTCGAATCCTTGGTAGATGTGCCCAAAAAGTAATATCTACCATCGCCAGGACCATTATCTCCACGATTATTCCCCGCAGATTTTACAATTAAATAAAAAGGAGCAGCATAAGCAATTTTATCAAATGATTGGGCATTATTGTCATAAAAACCAAACTTATAATCTTCCGTTTGGCTCACATTAGTATTTCCATACCAAGCCCAACGGTTGGTAGTAGAACTATAAATCCAACCTGCAGGAAAACCATAAGAGTGGTTGGAAATAGATAAATCTTTGGCTGCTGCCGACATTTCAGCATCATCATTACTGAAATCCCAAGCCTTCAAATTTGCTCCAAAAGCCATTCCTCGTGCCTGTGCAGAGATTCCTGTGGCAATCATTGTTCCCGCAACATGAGTAGCGTGAACATCAGTAGTGCTAACATTATCTTGTTGCGTTACCCGATTAGCTAACTCTACGTGCGAACCAAAAACGCCCCCACCATCCCAAATACCCAAACGATTTTTGACAGCCTCACTACTTCCATTCAAAGATAAGCCCAACGACCCTCCAGAATACAACTGATTTGTACGAGTTGTGGCGGAGGACGAAGCATTGCTTTCGGTCATTAAATAGAGTGGTTGTCCAGTTTCATCAATACCTTGCAAACGCATAATTCTACCATTGCCCAAATCGCTTTCTATTGCCCACCCTTTCAATTTAGCCATTGTGAGGGCTTTTTGATAGTTTGCTTTATATCTTGTATCTAA
>JANPIG010001189.1:0-3657 GCA_031424875.1 Cytophagales bacterium | reverse complement strand
GGAGAAATTGGAAACTGATCAGGCTGAATATATCGGTGTATCGGTAGAAGGACCATTTAAGTCTGAGCATTATCGTTATTAAGAACTGTAATACGGAAGCCAGCCCGTAAGCTGATATTAAACCTCCTCACTAAACTTGTTTTGGTGAGGAGGTTTTATTTTATTCTCCCTATTTTTGCACTATGAACGAATTACTAATTGAAATTACGGGCTGGATTGGCTCAATTCTTATTGTGGGAGCTTTTGGGCTTAACTCGCTCGACAAAATAAAATCAAATTCCTTGGGCTATCAAGTGGCTAACCTTGTAGGGGGTATTTGCTTTATTATCAATACTTTACATCATAAAGCCTATCCTTCTGCCTTCGTGAATGTAGTGTGGGTTTTTATTGCAATTTTTTCCATTATTAAAAATAAAAGAGGATGAAATTTATAGATTTGAGCCATGTTATTGAGGAGGGCGTTGTTACTTACAAAGGGCTACCAGCACCCATCATGTGCGATTATTGGACTCGTGAAGAATCCAAACAATGGTATGATGAAGGAACATCTTTTCAGATTGGCAAAATAGAGATGGTAGCCAATACAGGTACGTATTTAGATACGCCTTTTCACCGTTATGAAGATGGTAAAGATTTGTCTGAAATCTTAGTGGAACAAACCGCCATGTTGGATGCAATATTGGTAAAAGTGCCTTACAGTGAGCAACTTATCATTGATAAATCTTATTTTGAAGGTTTGGATTTGAAAGGGAAAGCTGTTTTAGTCAATACTGATTGGGATGAAAATTGGAAGACTGATGCCTACTATTCAAATAATCCATTCTTGACGGCTGATGCGGCTGAATATTTGGTTTTACAGGGCGTAAAATTAGTGGGGATTGACTCTCACAATATTGATGATGTATCAGGTAAATCTCGTCCTGTGCATACTATTTTATTGAGGAATGAAATTTTGATTGTGGAACACCTTTGTAATATGCGAGCAATTCCCGACAATGTATCAATCAAATTTTCTGCCACACCACCTAAAGTGAAAGGCATGGGTACTTTTCCTGTGCGGGCTTATGTGGCCATTGAGATTTAGTTTGCCATAATATAACAAGGCACAGCGTTTTGGTCAAATTGAAAAAATAATGGCCTTTAAAAAATGAATAATTTATTTGATTTAGATACATTAACTGTTGCCAAAAATCTTTTGGGTTATACGCTTGTGCATGAAAGTGCGGAAGGCATTACGGGGGGAATAATTGTGGAAACCGAAGCCTATTTGCAAGATGATCCTGCTTGTCATGCTTATCGACGTAAAAGTGTACGCAATGCCCCCATGTTTGGTCAAGCAGGGACTATTTATGTCTATCAAATTTATGGAATGCACTTCTGTGTAAATATTTCCACAAATAAAAAAGACATTGGTGAAGCAGTTTTAATTAGAGCTTTAGAACCTACTGTAGGAATTGAATTAATGCAAAAAAGAAGGAACACAGACTTACTCAAAAATCTATGTTCGGGACCGGGAAAATTGGTGCAAGCCTTAGGAATTAATAAACAAATGAATAATTGGCATATCTTAGATTCTGATTTAAAAATAGTGGCTCCTGATACTCAATTATCTGATAGTGAGATAATTACTACTACTCGTATTGGCATTACACAAGGTGCAGAATTGCCTTATCGTTTTTATTTGAAAGATAATAAATTTATATCCAAAAAAGGCTGAAATAGCAGTGGATTTCCAATTTTTCATAAATGAATTTCAGGGAAATGGCTTTGAGCTGTTTCCCTTTTTTGATAATTAAAATTATACTGTTCCTCAAAGTGTGGTGCTTGTTACTCATAACCTAAAAGCCTCGTAATGGCACAGAAATTTGAACTATGATAAATATAAATCTAAACACAACAAGGTAATGGAAAGAGTTGATAAAGAAATGCGGACTGATATACAGGACCAAAAGAAGACAAACCCAGGCAATTTATTGCTTTTAATCATTGCTATTGTGTTGGGATTGATGGTAGTAGGATTTGTGGGAGGCTTTTTTTCAACTGATGGCCGTGATGGGCAGCACAATATGGGAGCGGTAACAGGCGCTGATAGTTCGGTGGTTACTGAATCTGATACGATTAAAAAGTAGAAATCATTTTTAGAAGTAAGGATTTTTAAACCTTTAATAGAGTCCTAACCTTTTTATGACTCAAAAATATATATGACAACTCAATATGATGTGCTTGTAGCTGGCTTAAATCAGCTAATTGAAATTAATTATAGCCGTATAGACGGATACAAAAAAGCGGCTGAAGATATTGATGGTGGAGATTTGAAAGGTCTTTTTCAAGGAATGGTAAATGAGAGTAATGGATTTGCTGATGCTTTAGCAGAGCATGTAACTAAATTTCATGGTGTGCCAACTACTGAAACCACGTTTATGGGCAAAATACACCAAGTGTGGTTAGATTTTAAAGCATCCATTTCTTCCAATAATCGTGAAACTATTTTAAGTTCATGTGAATTTGGCGATAAAGCGGCTGTTGAGGCTTATGAAGCTACTTTGAAATTAGATAAAGTGGATGCTTCACCAGAATTGACAACGTTATTAGTAGCTCAAAAATGGTCAATCGAAGAATCTTTAAAGATAATACGATCATTAAAATACTCAGAACATCATGCTCATGCAGAACAAGAAGTTTTAGAAAACCAGAGTCCGAATATGGGAATGTAAACCTATCTTCATAGCGCCTAAAATGATTAACTACGAACAATGTTAATCGCTTAGAATGCCACGACGATTTGTTGTGGCATTTTTTAATTTTCACACCTTTTATAAAAAATACACCTTTTCTTACTCATAAAAATTCAAAACACAGTTTAAAACAATTTTGTCATGAAAATTACAAGTGAGGAAGTTCTTAGTGGACTTATCAATATTTTCAAAATCAATGGTTATCGTGTGGAGATATATCAAAAATTAAAAAATGAGATATATGACCCAACATTGCAACAGTACTTTCAGACCCAAGTAGATGAATCTTCTATTATTCTAAAAGAGTTAAATCCAATTTTAAATTCAACTCTTGAAGAATCTGGTAATCCAATAGTTTTTGAGGATGCTAAAATAGACCAATCTCAGTTTTATTTTAGCTTAGCTTGTGCTACTAACAATCCCAGAACAATAATGGTGTCGTGCCAGTTTGGCAATGAACTTTTGATACAAGTATATCAGAAAATTTTGAAATTTTTAGATACTCATGACCTTGATTCATTGTGGGTAATGGTCTCAAAACATTTAGAAAGTATTAAGAATACTTATATGGATTTTGAACACGATAGTATTTATGAAATGCGCACAATGGCGTAGGAATGATTATAAGATTGTTCAATTTAAAGCCCTTGATTTAATCGTCATGGGCATTTATTATGATTAATTTAATCAATTGAGGAAAAAAATTCCCTCATTGAGGTAAGTTAAAGGTTTGATTGTCAAGCAATTAATTTTAAAAACCTGTTGGAATAATTATTTTACTACAACATTAACCAAACAATAAAAATCATGAAAAATAAAGTAAAAAATCTCAAAAATTCATTTGTCATTATTATGGCATTTATGGTATTGATCTCTGGATTTACCTCTTGCAATTCTTTCAAAAAACTTACTAAACAACAAA
>JANPIG010001188.1:0-5993 GCA_031424875.1 Cytophagales bacterium | reverse complement strand
AGTACCGTTTTCCCATCAGCTACATTAATAGTTGCTTTATGGATAACTCCAATACCAACTTTGCCGTCATTCAATACGGTGAGAGCATTTGAGCGAGTTGAAGAATTTCCATTTCCAACCATAAATAAAGCAGTAGGATCGTCAATATTATATGCACCCAAAGCAGTAGAATAATTTCCACTGGCAGTTGTATTACCCCCCATGGCAGTAGAAGAATATCCACTGGCAGTTGTGCTATACCCGATTGCTATAGAATGAGCTCCATTGGCACTTGTGTAAGAACCTATGGCAGTAGAGTTAAATCCACTGGCAGTTGTAAAATACCCCATGGCAGTAGAATAATATCCACTGGCAATTGTTCTATACCCCATGGCAGTAGAAGAATTTTCTCTGGCAGTTGTATTATTCCCCATGGCAGTAGAATAATTCCCTAAGGCTTGTGTACTAAACCCCAGTGCTGTAGAATAATTTCCACTGGCAGTTGTAAAATGCCCCATGGCAGTAGAAGTATTTGCATTAGCAATTGTTCCATATCCAAAAGCTACAGAATTTAATCCGACATTTGGATAATCCCAATTTGTAGCAGAAGAATACCCAACTCTAAAAGCCCCCTTACTTGGATACCATAGAAGTTTTCTACCACTTCCCGAAGAATCAGCTCCGAAAAGTACCGTTTTTCCATCAGCTACATTGAAAGTTGCTTTGGGCAATGTAGTACCAATCCCTACATTTCCCGTATTTGAATTATAAATGTCATTACCGTTTACAGTCCATCCAGTGGAATTTGCAGAATTAGTAATGGCAATCCAAATAGTTCCGTTATAATAATTAAATTGATTGGTCGTAGTATTATAAAAAATTAACCCCAAAGAAGGAGAAGGGATTAGCGATGAACTACTTAATCTGGGAATGAGAACCCCTTTATTTGTACTCTTCACATCGAGCATAGCATCCGCTGAAGGTGCAGCACCCGTACTATTTATGCCTACTTGAGCCAAGAGTAAATGGGGAGCAAGTAATAAAAGAAATACTGTAAATTTTTTGAATAAAGTATTGATTTTCATTGGCTTATATTTTTATTTTAATTAGAGATTGTTTTGGAATTATAGAAATTAGCTAAAAATTGAGAATCGGCGTATCTTGGAGAGTCACTTAAATTTGGGGCAAACTTCCCACGAAGGAGCCATAGATTAGTTTTAAAAGGTCTTTTTATGATTGCAACTAAAGAAAAGTGAAAAATTTCCCACGACTTACGTAGATTTTTTAGTCTCTATAAAATTACGTTTATGCGATTGTAAGAGCATAGATTTTAATGATTCAATTAATTTAAGCTTTTTAATCCCAATCGTGGAGATTCTGAAAATCTGTTTATTTTTTAGAGTTGAAAATTAGAAAGACGTTAAGATAAATATTTGATATTAACCTACTGTTAAGGTCATACAATCGCCCATAAGTTATTTTATGGAGACAACAAAAATCTACGAAGGTCGTGGGATTTTTTTACTTTTCTTTAGTTGCAACCAATATTTTGGTGTAGAACGATTTTTCTTTCCATCTGAATTCTTTCTGTTTTCGTATTTGATTGTAATGAGAATTACCAGCCACGTCAAAACCGTTGTTGTCATTTATAACGACATTTATTATTAATTAGGGCAAGTAATTAGTGAAAATAAAGGCTGTCCTGCATTACTTACACCCAATCTCCAACATTGCCCATTTGGGGATTTCATAATTACGCCTGTTGATGGATTTTGTAAGTAAATGTCACCATCTTAAATGTGTAATCGTGCGAGTGGATTAGTATAAGGTGCAAAATTTCCAATACCAATATTCCCTGTATTCATTACAATCATTCTCATAATAGGAGTAGAACCAACAGTTGAATTAGTTACAAAATGAATATTGCCAGCGTAGGGAGTATTTATTCCTTGAATAATTAAGTCTCCGTAATGACCAAAAAAGTACCTTGAATAAATTGAACCTCCACCTCCCACTATATTAGTTTCGTAGGTATTAATGTGGGAATTTGCAATTGCACCATCTTCGTCAAATTTTAAGATACCGCTTAGTTGAATATTCCCCAAAATTTCGAGTTTTTTCTCTGGGTGTATTTGTTCCAACACCTAATTTCCCAATTATGCTAATTCCATTTTGGTTTTGTGCATACGAGAAAATAGAGAAGCATTGAATTAATACTATTAATAAAGTTTTTGCCATCACTTATAATTTTTTAAATCTTTTGCCCTTACAGATATTTTTGTCAAAAATAGAACTCTTGATAATTGGTTAGTTAAAAGAATGACTATGGTCTATAATAATTGAAATTCTTGCCAATATTTAGAATGTGCATTCTGTACTTTTTCTTTTAATGTGATATAACTATTGACTTGTTCCCAAATAGAAGAACTAAGTATGTGGTTGTTCCAGTTTGCATAAGCATTTAGATAATCTTCTAATTTAGAATAAATAACTTCGTTAAACTCCTTTATTTTACTACCTAAAGTTTCTTGATTATTATCAATAGAAAGTTTCATCGCCAAATGATTTAAAGCTTCTTGCTTAAATACTGCAAATTCTTGGTTTGTTAATTTTGGAAAAGACATTTTACAAAATGGTTTTATTTTACTACGTACTCTACAAGGTTTTCCGTTTCCCCTTTTACTATAACTATCAAAAAACTCCACAAAACATCAAGTTTTTTCATTCATTTGCTAAAAAAATCGTGTGATTTCAGTTATTCACGTATTTTCACATAATTTTGGGTTATATTTTATCTAAAACCACCAATTTTAACCTTGAAAATTTTCCTCCGCCTTTTGCTTTTTTCTCTGCTATTGCCCAATCACTCGTGGGCGATTAATCTTACTTGGGCAGATTATCCCGATGGAAGACTATATAAAATTGATTTATCCACTCAATCGCTATTCATGGAAACTTCGCCCAACGTTTGGGTTAATCTTGGGAAGGTTACTGCAATAAATATCAATGAAAATGATTTTCCTCCTGTGGTTCGGGTGAATAGTTTTGAAAGTAATTCAGATAAGCAATCAAGGACATTTTTGATAGATTGTACAAATCAAGCCTATCGTTTTAGTTTTAAGACCAGAGTTTTGGAGCGAATTGATAAGACGTATTATCGTGGGTATAATTGTTTGGCTACCAAATTTATGCGAAAGGATACCCTCTTTAGTTTTGGCGGATATGGCTTTTGGCAAACAACCAATATTCAAACCTATTTCAAAAATTCCACGAATGAATGGGAAAGTTATTCACCACAGAATGATGCTCCAAAAGCAATCAATGATGGATTAAATGGCTATATTCCTCAAAAAGACGTTTTCTTCTCCGCATTCAATACTTTTCATAGTGATTCAGAAAATCAAGGGAAGCCGCAAATTGATTATGGAGTTTATATTTTCTCTTTTAAGGATAAAACTTGGCAAAAAGAAGGAGAAATTGATGCCTCAAATTCAAAAGAATTTGGAATAGATAAAACGAGACCTTTTACCTTATGGACAGGGAAATACTTTTTGATTAAATATTACGATGTTCCACAAGGGAAAATCCGTCTTGCTGACCCAATCAATAATGAATTATATACATGGACAGACACTAAAAAACTATTCGATAATAAAGTAGAAGATCCTGAGCATGAAATGCTTAGATTTTACTATTGGCATGACACCTTGTATTTTTATAACTATACTGACAATAAAAATAAAGAAATTAGAAAAATCAAGTTATCAGTTAATCAGATTAAGCGAGAATCGGTATTAGTAGGAAGTTTTTATGAAAGTGGTACAAATTGGTGGATAATTACGGTGCTTTCGATGGGAGGTATTCTACTAATTATTGGTAGTATATATGTCCTGAAAAATAGAAAAAAAGACACCAATAGCACAGAAAATGTGGTGGTCAGTCCATTCAATTCACAAGAACATATTATTATCAAAGCATTGATTGAGCATCATGAAAATGGTGGTCTTGAAAATCAGGAAATACATGAATTATTAGGAATATCTCATAAAACATCCGAAAATCAGCGAAAAATAAAGAATGAATTTATTAAATCGCTTAATGCCAAATTAAGGGTTATTTACAGTATAAATGAAAGTATTATCCGAACACCCACGGATTTAGATAAACGCTTTTTTAAGCATGAGTTAAATAAAGAAGCATTTAATATTTTGAAAGGAGATTTTTTGTAGTGGAATTAGCGAAAAATCAATATTTTTAATAAAACTCAATTAGGGCTAAATCAAAAAAGGTCGCCGAAACAAAATTTCAACGACCTTCTCAAATTTATAAAGATTAGCTCCCTACCAAAAAACCGTATAAAGCACAATCAAAGTAATAACCACAATACTTGCACCAATGGCAAATCCTCGGGTAGTTTTGAACATCGAAGCGTCAATTTCTAAACCTTTCTTTTCGTCAGGCAAAGCTAAGCCCAAAACAATCATCACTGCTACGCATATTACGAAAACCCATCCCATACGGTCGAGGAAAGGAACTTGTGTCCAATCTGTGCCTGGTAACCAGTTATTGTGCATCGAAAGGGCAATCAAGAAACCGCCCACAATCGCAAAAAATGCTCCCGCCGAGTTGGTTCTTTTCCAGAAGAAACCCATGATAAATGCCGCAAAAATACCAGGTGAAAGTAAGCCCGTCATTTCTTGAATGAACTGGAAACCGCCTTTTTTGTCAATACCCATGAAAGGAGAAATGACAATCGCCAAAATCATGGCTATCACAATCACAATCCTACCTACCCAAACCAATTGCTTTTCGGTCATATCTTTGGCAAAATACGGTCTGAAAACATCAAGCGTAAAAATCGTTGAAATACTATTGGCTTTTCCCGCCAAAGAAGCCACAACCGCTGCCGTCAAAGCCGCAAAAGATAAGCCTTTCAAACCCGCAGGAAGCAAATTCAGCAACATCGGATAGGCTCTGTCTTGATTAAATTGACCCGTTGCATCCATCATTTCTTGGTGATACAATCCCTTCTGGTAAAGTGCATAAGCCGCAATACCTGGCAAGGTTACAATAATGGGCATTAATAATTTCAAGAAAGCGGCAAACAAAAGTCCTTTACGGGCAGTGTCCAAATCCGCTCCCAAAGCACGTTGCGTAATGTATTGGTTACAACCCCAATAGTTCAAATTCACAATCCACATCCCGCCAAAAAGTACCGTCAAACCTGGCAATGACATATAATGCGGATTTCCTTTTGGATAAATCATGTGAAAATGGTCATCATGATTTTTGGTCATTTCCTTAAATCCAGTCAGTACACCCGATAATCCTTCCGTGCCAGAAACCAAATTTAAGGCAAGATAAGTAGCGGCTAATCCGCCAATTACCAAGAAAAATACTTGAATAACGTCCGTGAAACCGATAACTTTCATACCGCCAATGGTGATAATCACGGCAAAAACCGCCAAGAAAATCATACATGTATAAAATTCAATCCCTGATATACCCGAAACTGCCAAAGCTCCTAAATACAAAATAGCCGTGAGATTGACGGCAATGTACAAAATCAACCAAAAGATTGCCATAATCAAAGACACCGTTTTGTTATAACGTTGGCTCAAAAACTGCGGCATGGTCGAGATTTTATTTTTCAAATAAATAGGCATGAAAAATATAGCCACCACCAGCAAGGTTGCGGCCGCCATCCATTCGTAGGTCGAAATGCCCAAACCCATCGAAAATCCATTGCCCGACATACCAATCATCTGTTCGGCAGAAATATTTGAGGCAATTAATGAGGCTCCGATTGCCCACCAAGTGAGCGAACCTTCCGCCAAAAAGAAGTCTTGGGTGTTGGTTTCTTTGGCTTTCTTTCGGTTGTAAATCCAATAGCCATAAGAGGCTACAACGATAAAATAGAAGAGAAATACTAAGTAGTCGAAGGTTTGTAATCCTTTTTGCATTATTTGAATGAGTTTTTAATTGGTTATTTGGAAAGATGGTTGAAAATTAAT
>JANPIG010001187.1:0-3056 GCA_031424875.1 Cytophagales bacterium | reverse complement strand
AAATTTCTTCTTGTTTTTTAGGATTAATCTTCCCTTTAATTCCCACTACAAGCACATTTTTAGGCGTGTGGGCATCAGAAATGAATTCAAATACTTTGGTTTTATAGCCAAAATATTCCAAGATTAAAGCCCTAATTCCGTCCGTTACCATTTCGGCTTGGCGTTCCACAAAAATGCCGTATTTTGTGAGAAAATCTAATTCATTTTTAGCTTTGTTTTTCTCCATTTCTCTCCTGATTTGTTTATGGCAACAAGGTGCAACCACAATCAAATCGGCTTGGGCGGTTATTCCTTTGTAGATGGCATCATCCGTAGCAGTATCACAGGCGTGCAGGGCAATCAAAATGTTGGTATTAGAGCTATCGTAGTCTTCAATAGTGCCTTGAACGAAACTTAAGTTTGTAAAGCCTGTTTTTACCGCAATTTCGTTGCATAATTTCACCAAATCTGGACGGAATTCTACACCGATTACGGATGGATTTATCCTCAAAACATTAGTCAGATAATCATACAAAGCAAAAGTTAAATACCCTTTCCCCGAGCCCATATCCACTACTTTGTTAAGTTTATCAACAGGTACTTCTTTGATTAATGAACTCAAAATATCTATATAATGATTGATTTGTCGGTATTTATCTTGGGTATTTTTATAAACATTCCCCTGTATATCCGTGATTTTCAATTCATGTAAATATGATTTTTCGGCAGATTGAATTAAGCGTTTTTTAGGGCGGTCATGTTCCAACGAAATCTCTACTTTTTTATCTAAAGATTCTACTTTTTTTAACACAATCTTCTGATTATTAAGTTGTTCCAAGACTAATTCAAAATCGATAGTAAACAAAATACCTATCTTGAATCCTTCCTGTAGATAAGTTTGTATTAATGAAATCCCTTCAGACAAATCATAGTTCTTGACAATATCACGAGTTTTGTAACGATAAGTGAAACTCAATTTCTCCTCCCGCTTTATCAATACCCTTTTTATATAGATATTTTTTAATCCATCTTCAAATCCTTTATAATTTCCCAAAGAAATTTTAAGGAAAGAGTTGCCTACTAAACTGTCTGAAACGACGTTAATATATTCCTGAATTTTAGGTGACATGAGTGTTTTTTTGGTACAAACGTTTAGTCAATACCGTTCAAAAAATTAATACTTTTATTTACAAAAATACTCATATTCAAATGATTATATTTGTTTAACTATATTTAAAATTACATTAGACAAGCATATTGAGTAATTTTCTTCAATAATTTGCTTTTTGTTTAAACTTTAATAGTTTATGTAAATTAACTCTTAAACAATCCGCCATATTTTATAATTAAACCTCAAAGTTTTTGTGAAAAAATCAAATAAAAAATGTTTAATTCTCTGAGAAAATAGAACATTTTTTGTTTAATTTTGTTTACAGTTTGTAACTCCTTCTCTTCTTAAAAATAAAAAAGCTATTTTTCTTAATATTTAAGTCCATATTTAATCACTCAATTAGGTATTTTATTGTAAAAATTTAGCCTCATACTTAAAAGTTAAACGAGCTAATGTATTGAAGAAAAGAACTTTAGGTAAAAAAAAATCCATTATTAATTATTGCAAGTACGGTTTTGATAGTAGTCAAAATTTCTTAAATTACATGGAAGTAGCATAACCATGTAAAACAATTTTCTAATTAATAAAATATATATTTAATGCAACCCACAAATTATAATATACTTCTTGCTGATGATGACGAAGATGACTGCTTATTCTTTAAAGATGCTTTAGAGGAACTTGTCTTAACAACGTCTCTTAAAACTGTTTGTAATGGTGTAGAATTAATGTCATTTCTTGAAAATAACATTAGTAATTTGCCTCATGTTCTATTCTTGGATTTGAACATGCCTCGCAAAACTGGTCTTGAATGTTTAACCGAAATAAGGAAATATCATAAATTAACTGATCTACCAGTTATTATATTTTCAACTTCTTATAATTTAGAAACAGTAGATTTGCTTTATGCCCATGGAGCTCATCATTATATACGTAAACCTGCTGATTTTTCAAAATTCAAATCTGTGGTTCAAAAAGCATTGATGACCTGCAAAATTAATAATAATTTACAACCCTCTAAAGAAAAATTTGTAATAGTACCTTAATGAATTATGGACAAAAATTTTGTGAACAATAGTTCCAATTTTTTATTAGCTGAGGGTGAAATAGCTCGCCTTATTCGTGAAAAAGATTGGGAAAATACAGTACTTGGTAGTCCAGAGGATTGGCCGCAAAGTTTAAAAACACTTATTGATATCATACTAAATTCAAAGTTTCCCATGTTTGTTTTTTGGGGACCTGAATTAATTTGTTTTTATAATGATGCTTATCGCCCCAGCCTTGGCATTAATGGTAAACACCCTCATATTTTGGGTATGCGTGCCGAAGATGCTTGGTCAGAAGTTTGGGATATTGTTAAAACACTGAGTGACCATGTAAGGAGTGGAGGTGGTGCTACTTGGAGCGATGACCAATTAATCCCTATTTATCGTAACGGAAATATGGAAGACGTTTATTGGACGTTTAGCTATAGCCCCGTTAAAGATGAATCTGGGAAAATAGAGGGCATTTTAGTTACTTGTACGGAAACTACTGAAAAAGTAAATGTGCTTCGTAAATTAGAAGAAAGTAATGAACAATTAGCATTTGCTATTGAAGCCGCAGAATTGGGTACATTTGATTTCGATCCTCGTACGAATCTTTTTGTGGCTAATAGAAAACTTAGAGAATTGTTTGGCTTTCCGCTCGAAGGAGAAATTCAATTGCAAGATGCTATCAACTTAATTATAGAGAGCGACCAACAACGTGTTGCACAAGCAATTGCTCAGTCTTTACTGTATGAGTCTGGTGGTAGATTTGACACACAGTGTACAATTACAAATCCTAATAATCATAACGAAATTGTAGTGCATGGGAAGGGGATAGTTACGTTTGATAGCAACAATATCGCTTATCGTTTGAATGGGACTTTGCAAGACATCACTAAACAAAACCAATTTCAGAAGCAACTTGAAAAGCAAGTTAA
>JANPIG010001186.1:0-1542 GCA_031424875.1 Cytophagales bacterium | reverse complement strand
ATTAAATCTGGAAAAGAATCCACTTGCGAGAATGAAACAAAATTTGTCAGCACTGACGCTAACATGAAGAATAAAAAACTTTTTCTCATGGGTTGTGTTGTGAAAAACAATTTTTAGTGATTAAAATTTTGAAAAAAAATGTCTCTTCAATAAAAATTAAACAAACACAATTCAAAATTTTGTGATTAATAGTGTCATTTTTAAAGCATTGACTACATAAAACTCTCTATATCTAAAATATTTTAGAGAAGACAAAACAACGTGTTTTTCAAAAATAATGTCCTCAATATTCCTGCCAAATTAATACATAAAAGCGTTATAGCCAAAAAATATACCTCAAAGCCAAAATTGACATTAAGCCTGAATTTCAATAATCGAAACATAAACGGACAAAAATTACTAATATTATTGATGATATTTATAGGTCAAAATGTACAAGACCCTCTTTTTACGTTTAATCTTCAAAAAGTAACTTTTACACAATATTTAATATCAATATTAACAAAACTTTAACAAATCTATTTTTTGGGTAAATGCACTTCTGCCATCATACAGCGAGCAGACCCACCCCCATTTCCTTCTATCATCGAGAGGTCGAAGGAATGAATAGAACAATAATCATCCAGAATATCAATTTGTTTGTCAGTTAATGAATTATAAGCTGCTCTGGACATTACCAATATCTTCTCTTGATGATACCCTTTTACTTCCAACATATTTCCTGCAAACTGATTCATCTGTTCTAAACTGATTTCTACAATTCTCTTACCCGATTGTTCCAAGGAATTTCTAACCATTAGACGCTCGTCCAAATCAGGAATTGCTTCTAAGCAAATCACAGCAAACATATCGCCAACACACATCAATACATTGGTATGATAAATCCGTTTGCCAGCCCCATCTATCGCATTAAATTTCACGATTTCATAATTCATTTGTACAGAGAACTCCTTCAAAACATCCTCATGTGTACGTGGAGAAAGGCAAGCGTAAGCAATCTTATGCTTGCGATCAAGTACCATTGAGCCTGTACCTTCCAAGAATTTATTTTCATCTTCAAAATAAGATAAATCGATACGACGATTAATATAAAAGTCTTCTGAAATTTGTTGAATAATATCATCTCTACGTTCCAATCGGCGATTTACTGCCTGCATTGGGTACGTAATTAAGGTTCCGTTGGCATGAAAGGATATCCAGTTATTCGGAAAAATTGAATCAGGCGTATAAGGTGTCTCAGTGTCTGAAATAACCCAGACATTTACACCAGCCTTACGTAATTGCTCAACCATATCATCAAATTCTTTAAGAGCTTCAGACTGAGCATTATTTTGATTTTGCTTTCCAAATTCAACGTTTTGAAAAGCATTTGATTCCGCAGTTTCTTGGTTAAATCCAAAATTAACTGGACGAATCATGAGGATATGGGAAGTAGTTTGTGAACGCATGGTTTTATTAGTTGTGAGTTAGCGATTTGTGAGTTAGTGATTTGTGAGTCCGATTTTAAATCACAAATCACCAAATCACAACTTAAAATTGTTC
>JANPIG010001185.1:0-1329 GCA_031424875.1 Cytophagales bacterium | reverse complement strand
TAGTGATTTGTGAGTCCGATTTTAAATCACAAATAACCAAAACACAACTTAAAATTGTTCCCGAAGTATCGGCATGGACATACAATGCGAACCACCTCTGGCTCTAGAAAGTTCTGCCGATGGCAACATGATGAAAGTATCTTGCATGGTTTCTGGATGGCGTTTTCCTGATTCAAAATCTTGCAATAAATCCTCCATTCTGATGGCTTCAAACCCGGCATTTTTGAAAGCTTCAAGGGTTTTGTCATTGCGGTCATAACCGATAACTACCCCTTCTTTTACGGCCAAAAGATTGCATGAATCTGTCCATTGTTCTCTGGCTCCGTAAGGAAATTCGTTATTTCCAGAATATATAAATTGAACATCAAGTGGCTGACAGTCAAGGTCATGCACCGATATTTCTCTTAACAAAATCTCCAAACTCTCAATCTCACGTGGTTCATGCTCCTGTCCACGTCTGAACTGCACGATATGTACTTGTTCCGATTTTTTAGATTGCAACAAACCAGCCTTCATAAGTGCCTCATCTTGGGGATTGATTTGAGGTTTTGCCAATGTTCCCAACAGTACCCAAACATTACGTTTTATCTGCGTAAAAACCGTGTCAATATGCATATAATCACGTTTTTTGGGAATTTTTACTAAAGTTACTTTATCAACAATTTTCTTATCAAAAAGTATTTTAATAACTTGTTTGGCGGCATAAATTGTGGTTCTTTCAGAGATTCCAATTAATAAATGATTCTTCGCCACCATCATTACATCGCCCCCTTCCAACGTTGATTGAGCTTCTTCGGCTTCTTCTTCAGGCAGTAAAAATAATGTTTCATTATCAGGAATTTCAATTAAATTTTGACGAATTTATGAAAAAACTGGATGATTATAAAAAATATACTGAACTAATAAAGCTTCACGAGTACGAGCTTGTTTTTTGGGGCGGTTCAACAAAATATGGTTGTTGATAGTAATGCCAATATCACGAGTAAAAATAAAGTTTGGAATAGGCGGGAAAAGCATCTCGCCAGAGGGTGTAGTACCTGAAATTAAGGTTTTCGCTAATTCAATAGATGGTAAGTTAAATAATTCATCGTGCGTAGTGTACCATTCTTTTTCAATGGCACAAGCGGCTGCCACTAATTTCATTTTGGTAAGGTCATTTTCAAGGATTTCAGCCAATAATTTTTGCAGTTCAATTACCTTATCAGAATTAAAATATTCAGGATTATCAGGCTTGAAAAAACTACGATCTGTATCAGCATCTATCTGGGCTAATTTACCCTTAATCTTCTCTGAATCAAGGAAATAGAGTAATGTTTTTACATAAAAATC
>JANPIG010001184.1:0-25263 GCA_031424875.1 Cytophagales bacterium | reverse complement strand
CCGATTGATAAAAATAGTACTAAAAGGAATGTTAGGACCCATTGACGTAAATGGCAAAAATTACCCAGGACAAGTACCAATGACCCCTTTCGGTGGATTGATGACCGATAAGGAAGTAGCAGGTATATTAACCTACATCAGAAACTCTTTTGGCAATCAGGCTTCCGTTATTTCACCTGAAAAAGTGAAACAAGTTAGAGCATCTCTCAAGGGGAAAAATGATATTTATGAGGCTTCAAAATTATTAGAAGAACATCCTTTGGAGAAGTAGGGGAAGGTTTTTTTCACGAATAATCGCAACTATACACTTATTCAAGAGTATGTAGTTGCGATTATTTTTTTGCTCCATAATTGATGCTTCTCAATAACACATCAGTCAGGATTGAGCATTTAAGAATTATTAAATTATAAGTTCTCTTAACGTTTCTTAAGAAAATTCTGAATTTTTCCATGTAATTTTGAATACAAACGACTCATTTAAATATATATATGTATGCCTAATCTTTTATTTATTTGCCCAACAACAGCAAATATTTATAAACTCTTTTTGGATGGATTCAAGGCCTTTGCCCCAGATGTAAAGGTGTCATTTATGTCTAATACTTTTCCAAGATACAAGTATAAAAATAAGGCTGAAAGAATGGGTAATTTTTTATCAAAAGTATTTTTGAATAGTAATATAAAGGAAGTTTATAATAAGAAAATATTAGAAAAACGCTTCAATATTTTAGAAGAAAAATATGACGCAGTTTTCATTATTCGCCCTGATTTCTTTACTGATTCTGAACTCCAATTTCTAAAATCCAAAACCAATAATTTCATTGCTTATTACTGGGATGCGATGGCGTTTTTTCCAAGAAAAGTGAAGATTATGCCTTTGTTTGACAAAGTCTATTCTTTTGATACTGAGGACTGTAGGAATTATAATTTGGAATTATTGACCAATTTTTATTATTATGAACCCGAACCTGTTGATATGGAAAATACGCTATTTTGTATTTCTCATTTAGAAAAAAGACGGTATGAATTGTTCAATAGAATGGGGAAATATTTGGAAGAAAATAATATCAATTTTCGCTTTATGACCCGCCAATCCGTGGAGAAATTGAAGAGTCCGTATATTGAGTATATGAAGGAGTCTATTCCTTATCCTGAAATGTTAAAATTATTAAATCATTATGCTGTAATTTTGGATATTGCTAAGCCCAATCAGGCGGGGTTATCTTTCAGAATTTTTGAAAGTTTGGGTATGGATAAAAAGATAATTACCAACAATCGTGCAGTGATGGAGTATGATTTCTATAACCCAAACAATATTTTGGTCATTGATTTTGATAACCTATTCATTCCAAAATCATTTTTTGAAACGCCTTTTCAACCCATTGATGAAGCCATTAAACAAAAATATCATTTACGCTCTTTCATCTGGACAATCGTCAGTAATCTCGTAACTATATGAATATTCTGTATTTGGTTTTTGGCCATGAACAAAGAAATCATTCACAAGCCTATTTCTCTATTTGTTCATTTTTAGTTCAAATGGATGCAACTGACCGTATCTTTGTGATGACTGACAACCCAGATTTCTATTCAAGATTAGGAAAACACATCAATATTTTAGAAATAAATCAAGAGCATTTGAATGAGTGGCAAGGCGAATATAAGTTTTTCTGGCGTGCTAAAATTAAGGCAATTGAGCATATATGTAGCTCCTATCCACATGAAAAAACTCTTTATCTGGATACAGATACTTTCTTATTTTCAGAATTATATCAACTGAAAAATCTTCTCGAAAATCCCCTAATGCACCTCAAAGAAGGAAAATTATCTGAGTTGAAGAGTAAAACCGAAAAAACAATGTGGCAACAAGTTGGCCAACGTTCGTTTGGAGAAATTCAGATAAATTCAGAGTATTGTATGTGGAATGCTGGTGTAGTAGGAATTCCTGCCAATAAAGGGCAACTAATATGTCAATTGGCGTTAAATATTTGTGATGATTTGCTGAAAGAAAACGTTACCAGAAGGTTGATTGAACAGTTTTCTTTGTCCGTGGCTTTGTCAGAAAATGGCAACTTACAAGCCGCAGAGCCTTATATTGGACATTATTGGTCAAATAAGGATGAATGGAATGAAGCAATTCAGAAATTTATGTTAGAATCTTTTTTGAAAGGAAAAACTGTTGAAGATGATATTAGAGCAATCTCTACCTTTGATTTCTCGAAGATTGCCATCCAAAAACGCATTCCCAATACACAAATTAGACTCAAAAAAGTAATTTCAAAATGGTTTCCTTCCGAAGATAAAGCATTTATTACCTCAGAACCGCATAAATAAATTCCATGACCAAATTCTTAAATAACCTAAATCTCAAAAAAATCCTCTTATTAGGATTATTTTTTAGAATATTAGCCATAATTTTCTCCAAAGGATATGCCTTTACCGACGACCATTTCGAGGTAATTGAGCTTGCCCAAAATATCTTGGAGAAGGGCGTAGCTAATTCGTTTCCCAACATTCCCAAAGGGGAGGCGTATATCTTCAACCTCATTTATATTGAAATTCATACGTTAATTTTTGGACTTTGTGAGAGCCTTGGTTTGTATAATCCCGAGGGCAAAATGTTGGTGGCTCGTTTAATTCATGCTTTGTTTTCGATGATTACGATTTACGTGGGTTATCGCCTCACGGAACGTCTCAGCAATCGCCCAAATGATGCCAAAATCGTGGGTTTATTATTAGCTATTTTCTGGGTTTTCCCCTTCCTTTCCGTCCGTGATTTGCGGGAATTTGCCTGTATTCCGCCCATGATGTTAGGATGTTATTACGCCTGTGCAAATGACATTAAGACTAAGCAAATTCTCTTGATGGCTTGGTGGTTTACGGTCGGTTTTGTGTTTCGTTATCAAATAATTTTTGTGCCTTTTGTCATTGGGCTTTGGTGGCTTTTTAGTAAACAAAATTGGCAGAAAGCCATCATCTTCGGAATGGCTTTTGGCGTGTTTTTTATGCTTACACAGGGCCTATTCGACTATTTGACTTGGGGGAACCCATTCGCATCCCTCAAAACTTACGCAACTTACAACAGTGATTCTGCCAATATCGCCTTATACCCGAATGGTCCTTGGCATCGGTACATTGGCACGGTAGCGGGTTTGTTTTTGGGCTTTCCTGCTTTGCTATTATTGGCAGGCTATTTTAAAACCGCTACGCAATCTGGCAACCGCAAAATGTTGTTTTATGCTTCACTTTTGTTCTTCGTTTTTCATTCCTATTACGCTAATAAACAAGAACGTTTTATACTACCCTTTTTGCCCTTGTTTATCATGTTGGGAATCATCGGTTTTAGGGATCTTTATAAACAATATTCATCCAAAAATTGGCTTCGTGGTTTTACGAAATTTTCGGTTATTTGGTTCGTTATTTTAAATACCGTTTTGTTATGTATCTTGTCGGTTACCTACACAAAACGCTCACGGGTGGAGAGTATGAATTATTTACGAGAAAAGGGAGATTTGCAAAATATTCTTATCCAAAATTATGAATTCTCTCAGCCCGAAGCCCCTTTTTATCTCCAAAAACATTACGATTATTTCACGGTAGATACGCACGAAAAAATGGCAGAATTGCCCCAAGAATTGAATACGGGCAAGAAAATCAAACCTAATTATATCATTTTAGTAGGAAATACTGATTTAGAAAAACGAATTGTTGAGGTAAAAAAGGTATTTCCAACCATGCAACATGAAATAGACATTGAACCCAGTTTTGTAGATAATTTGGCGTATTTAATGAATCCTTCGCATAACCATAACGAGACGTTTTATATTTTTAAAATACATTAGAAAGTGAAAAATTATTTCAACAATTGTTAGTTTTCGGAAGACTTCGTAACTTACAAGAAAAAATACAAGAAATCATGAATTCAGTATCAAAATATATAGATATAAAAGAGGATTTTCTATACAAGCAAGGTTTAGAGGAAGGTGTAGAACAAGGTATGGAAAAAGTTGTAGTGAACTTTTTAATGAAATCTAATTTATCAGTAGAACAAATTGCTGATTTTGCAGGTGTTTCATTGACGTATGTAATTGCTATAAAACAAAAGCATAGCTTGTAAAAATATTTTAATTATCTTCAAAATCCCAATTTAAACATTAGGCAATATGTTTGAATTGGGATTTTTTCAAATAAATCATTATGTTCGTTTCAGGATTTACCTTTGTCCGCAATGCTATAAAATTTGATTATCCCATCGTTGAGGCAATTACGTCTATCTTGCCTTTGTGTGATGAAATGATTGTTGCTGTTGGAAATTCGGATGATGATACCTTGGGGTTGATTGTCAGTATAAATTCTCCTAAAATTAAAATCATTGAAACCATTTGGGATGATACGCTCCGAGAAGGCGGAAAAGTATTAGCAGTTGAAACTAATAAAGCATTGGCGGCAGTTTCGCCTGATGCAGATTGGTGTTTTTATATTCAAGGTGATGAGGTGGTGCATGAGAAATATTTACCTGCCATTCGTCAAGCTATGCAAGACCATCTGAACGACCCAAAAGTAGAAGGATTATTATTTAAATATCTGCATTTTTACGGGTCATACCAATACGTAGCAGATGCCCAACGTTGGTATAGGCAGGAGATTAGAATTATTCGAAATCGGAAAGATATTACTTCATACCGTGATGCCCAAGGTTTCAGAACGATTGATAATAAAAAGCTGAACGTCAGGTGGATAGAGGCTTATGTATATCATTATGGGTGGGTAAAATCGCCCGAAATTCAGAAAGAAAAGATGAAAAGTTCTATCAATTTTTGGACAACTGATGAAGAATCGGTCCAGATAAAAAAGCATTATGATGAAGATTTTGATTATGCTGGAATAGACTCTCTGACAAATTTTACAGGTACCCATCCAACCGTTATGCAGGCTCGATTGGAAAGGGTAAATTGGCAATTTGATTTTGACATTCGAGAGAAAAAATTATCCCTCAAAAATCGTTTTAGAACTTGGATTGAAAAGCTAACTGGCTGGCGAATAGGAGAATACAAAAATTTTAAGTTATTAAAATCTTAACTCAAATAAAATATGAAATGTCGCATCTGCTCAAATGAATTTAATAATACACCCTATAAAATCAGAGAAATGATGTTTGGGCTTCGGGATAGTTTCGACTATTTTCAATGTGGAAATTGTCAATGTATTCAGATAAAAGAAGTCCCAGAGAACTTGGATAAATACTACCCAAGCGACTATTATTCCTTCTCAAACACCGACAGTAAAATTAAAAAACTGAGCTATTTCAAGCAGTTGCAATATGAGCATCTTTCAGGAAATAAAAAGACACTTTTAGGGGCTATTGCTTCTTATAAATACAAATCTCTTTTGTATAATTGGTGTAACGTTTTGCAGTTAAGGGATAAAAATACTAAAATTCTGGACATTGGTTGTGGCAACGGAGATTTACTAAAACAACTTGAAAATGTAGGTTTTACTAATTTGACGGGTGCAGACCCTTTCATTAGTGAGGATATTGATTATAGTGAAAATTTAAAAATTTATAAAAAATCACTCTATGAATTAGACGATACTTATGACGTAATTATGCTTCATCACAGCCTCGAACACATGGATAGGCAAGCAGAGGTAATGGCAAAATTGTATCAATTATTACGAAACGATGGGAAATTATTTATCCGAATTCCGATTTATAGCCAGCCCCTTTTTGATCGTTACGGCGTTGATTTAGTAAACCTTGATGCTCCACGACATTTGTTTATACATTCCACTAAAAGCTTTACATATCTTATTGAAAATCAGGGTTTTAAAATTAAAAATACAATTTTTGATGCTACTGTTTTCGACATCATTGTGAGCGAACAATACAAAAAGAACATCACTTTATTTGATAAAGAAAAGAGTTATATTACCGATATCAAAAACTCTATGTTCACGCCAAAAGAACATAAAGCCTTTAGAAAGCAAATGGAAGAATATAATAAAAAAGGAGAAGGTTCAGCCGTGGCATTGGTAGTGGAGAAAGAATAATAAATCATTCCTGCATACTATTCAATTTCCGATAAAAACCATCTTCATTTTGCAGTAATTCTTCGTGCGTTCCTCGTTCTACGATTTTTCCTTTATTGATTACCAAAATCTCGTCAGCGTGTTGAATTGTGCTTAATCGGTGGGCAATCACTAAGGTAGTGCGGTTTTGCATCAATTGCGTGAGGGCTTCTTGAACTAATTTTTCAGACTCCGTATCTAAGGCAGAAGTAGCTTCATCCAAAATCAAAATTGGGGGATTTTTTAGTACAGCACGTGCAATGCTTAGGCGTTGGCGTTGTCCACCTGATAGTCGTCCGCCACGATCGCCAATTAAGGTTTGATAACCATCCTGCAATTGGCTTACAAAAGTATGGGCATTAGCCACTTTTGCTGCTTCAATTACTTGATTTTCAGTTACTTGATAACCAAAAGTGATGTTATTAAAAACAGTATCATTAAATAAAATGGACTCCTGCGTAACAATGCCAATCTGTTTGGTTAATGACTGAATTTTAATGTGTTTTATATCCACGCCATCCACCAAAATTTGCCCTTCTGTGGGGTCATAAAATCTAGGTACAAGGTCGGCAATAGTTGACTTCCCACCGCCCGATGTTCCCACCAAAGCAATTGTTTTTCCTTTCTGTATTTTAAAGGAAATATCATCCAAAACTTTGCGACCAGTTTCATACGAAAAACTTACATTTCTGAATTCAATTTCTTGGTTAAAATCTTGAATATCAACGGCATTAGGAGCATCTTGAATAGCAGGAACGGTATCAATTAATTTCAAAATACGTTCTGATGAAGCAATCCCCCTTTGCACTGTACTGAAAGCATCAGAAATGGATTTTGCAGGTCGCATTACTTGGGAAAAAAGAATAATAAAAGCAATGAAACTGGAGGCCGTCAAACTACTATCTTTTGCAATAACCAACGTTCCCCCGTACAACAAAATACCCGCCACAACCGATACACCCATAGCCTCAGAGAGCGGAGAGGTCATTTCTTGGCGGTAAACCATTCTGAGAACTGCATCTTTATAATGGTAATTTTCCTTTCTAAATTTCTCAGAAACTACCTTCTCGGCATTAAATCCTTTCACGATTCTCATGCCCCCAAAAACTTCATCCAAGGTACTCACCATCGAACTTTGAAGGGCTTGAACATCACGAGCAGCACGACGAAGTTTACGGCTAATCAAGGCAATAATTCCGCTGGAGAGGGGTAGGATAATGAGTGAAAAAAGTGTCAGTTTTACTGACATATTGAACAACGTTATGAAATACATTACCAACGTAAAAACCTCTTTGATGGCAGCAGTAAAGGCACGTCCGATAGAATTTTCAACTTCCTGCACATCCGTAGTGAGATGTGCCATTAAATTTCCTTTTCGTTCGTTATTAAAAAAACCAAAATGAAGCTTCATCGTTTTCTCAAAAACTGCCTGACGCAAAGAGGCAATTGTCTGAGCCTCAACGGTTTTAAGAACTCTTTGGGATAAGTATCTGAAAATATTTGCCAAAATTACGGATACTACGATGGCACTACAGGCAAACTTCAAAGCTCCCAATCTTCCGTATAAATTGATAGTTTGATAGAAGTAATAGTAGAAAGTATATTTAAAATAATTAATGCTGAATGAAAAAGCAATTTTTTCACTATGTGCCTGTAAATCAACGGCTTTCACACCATTAAATATTACATCTAAAAGGGGTCCAAGGAGGGTAAAGTTCAGAATTCCAAACAAACTGGCGAATAAAGAAAGGATGAAATACGGAAAAGCATATTGCCTAATTGAATCAGCGTATTTGAGTATGCGGATATATGTTTTCAAGGGTTATTTATCTAATTTTAAAATCTAAAAACTCATCATTACATTATACCGACTACTATGTATGGTTAAATCGTCAATTTTCTCCATTTTAATATCGTATTTTTTGCCTAAATTTTCAAAAAACGGGTAATCAATCGTTAGGAAACCGTTTTTCTTCACCTTTCTATAATCTGAAAAAAGGGCGAACAAAATGAATTTTGCGAATTTTAAAGAATATCCATCTTTCAAAGCATTCTTCACAAGATTCATTACATCGGCAATAAACTGATGATTTTCGGGAATTATATCTGCCAAAACACAGGTGAAAGGTTGCTCTTGGGCAATTTTTTGTAAACATAAAACCAACTCCTCTACTTGTTCATGCGTTTGATAATATTGAAGAATACTCAGAATGATTACTTTATTAACCTTTTTTTCAATAATTACTCTTCTCAATTCCTCAAAATCGTAAGACTTGATAACAGAAAAACTCAAATTTTGGTTTGCCTTAAATTTTTCTTTACACATTTTGATATACGTCTCCGAAATATCCATTCCATGAATTCGGGCATTGGTATTTTCTAAATAATCTACCAAAAAACCAGGTCCACAGCCGTAGTCTAAAATACTATCTGAGGCTACTACGGGAAAATGTTTAACCAGCTGATTGCCAAAATAAACCGTTGATTGGTACATTATTTCATTAAATCCAGAAGGACTATCTTTCCAATAATCTTCCCATCCTTGCTCTTTATTCATGATAAAATTCTTTTTGTGTGATTTGATTATAAAAGCCACAAAGACACTAAGTCTCCAAGCAAATGATTTTTAAAAATCTTAATTTATTAGTGACTCAGCATCTTGGTGGTAAGCCTTATTTTCCCCTTTAAATTTGTAGGTTAATAATCTATAAGTAATGTCAATCCAGATGAAAATACATGGCAAAACTTTTAGGGCATAAGGTTTTACGTACTCTTCCCGCAAGAATTTTGGAAAAATATCGGTAGGGGAAAAACTCGTTAAAATCATGGCGAAAATGAATAAAAACAAGTTCAAGTTATTCTTTTCTACTAAAACAAACCATATAGCAATACCCACAAAAGCAATAATAAAAGTGGGTGATTCTACATTAGTATTGAACAATACTAAGCACAATAACAAATCTGAAAATAACAGTAATTTGTAGGTCAAGGAGTCATATTGTGACTTTCTCAGTAAAATCAAACCCAACATAAAAGCTCCAAAAGCCACGCCAACCAACACATGAATTTGAATACCAAATACCTTCTTCATAAAACCCATAAACGAAATATTTGCCATGTCACTTACAGATTCATTAAAGTTACTTTTAAAAATTAAGGCATGAAACCAGTCGATATAGCTCATTTTCAAAAAGGCGAAATCAGTTATTATAAGCGGGGCGAAGAAAAAGGCAATCGCTACAAGGGCAAAAATTCCGATAAACTTAATTTTTTGCTTAACAAAAAAGAAAAATGCCAGAAGAACAATACCATATAACTTCACTAAAAAGCCTATTAGAATGGCAATAGAGGCATAAAAAAGTTTTTGTTTTTCTAAAAATACAAAGCCTAATAACAAAAGTCCTGTTAGCCCCACATTAAACTGAACCGATAACAAGGCAGTAATCATTTCGTTGGTAACAATCCAAGCAATGGCTACTTTATAGGATTCTTTGATAGGCAATTTAAATACCCCAAAAATTAGTAATGTGGTATTAAAGAGATTCCAAAGCACAATGCCTATACCATCAGGGAGTACAGCGAAGGGCCCGATGATGAGAGAAAAAAATGGTCCGTAATGATTGGAATCAAAATATTGGGAGGGATATTCTACATAAAGAGGCAATTTTTGAACAGTGTGATGATAGACATAAGCGAAAATTTTATAGTTATTATAGCTCCCAATCAAGTATTGTTTTAGTCCAGTTACAAATGCTAAAACTAACCATAAACCAATAATATATTTTCGTTGGGTGAAAAATGGAAGGGCAAAAAAAGTACGTATTTCATTCATAAAATTCTGGATTTGTATCGGATACTCTCACAAATTTACTAAAATAACCACGTGAACTGTATATTGCATACTCAATATCAAAAGATAAGCATTAATTTTATTGAAAGATTAGGGATTCACAACTTCTTAAAATACTCAAACTACTAATATGACTCAATCAAGATTAAAAATCTGTATTCTCGCAGCAGCCTATAATGAGGGTGAAAATCTGTTAGTTTTTTATGATGCCGTCAAAAAAGTAGTAACTACATTACCTTATAATTTTGAATTTTGTTTCGTTAATGATGGTAGTCAAGACAATACGCTTGCCATCATTAGAACGCTTGCTCAGCAAGATGATACGGTAAAGTACCTCTCATTTTCAAGAAATTTTGGCCAGCAAGTTGCCCTAAAAGCAGGTATAGATTCAATTGATGCCGATGCTATTGTGATGATGGACAGCGACTTACAGCATCCACCCGAAATGATTAAGGATTTGATTGATATTTGGCAAACCCAAAAAGTCAATATGGTGAATACTCTGCGAGAAGAAGACCAAGACCTTTCATGGTTTAAAAAACAGTCGAGCAAGCGTTTTTATCAACTTATCAATAAAGTAAGCGAACTCAATTTAGAGCCTGGACAAGCAGATTTCAGGTTAATTGACCGCCAAGTAACTCAAATGTTGAAGCAGACCAAAGAACAGGACGTTTTCCTGAGAGGCATGATTCAATGGATTGGATTTGACCAAGCAACATTCAGTTACAAAGCCAACAAGCGTTTTGCAGGGGAGAGCAAATATACATTTAGTAAAATGTTTCAGTTGGCATTGGCGGGCATTACTTCTTTTAGTATAAAACCCTTATATACAGCTATTTACATTGGTTTTTTCTTTGCCTCTTTATCACTTTTGTACATTCCCTATATAATTTATACTTTCATTATGGGGACTTTTATCGATGGTTGGGCTTCGTTGTTGGTAACGGTGGCTTTCTTTGGAGGAATAAACTTAATTGTGATGGGTGTAATGGGAATTTATATTGGAAAGATTTTAGTCCAAAATAAAGAACGACCTTTATATATTATTCAAGAACAGAATATTAATATTTGAAAGCAAGTCGTCCTTTAAAAGGACGACTTGCTTGTTTTAAAATTGATTATAAAACAATGAAAATCGCCATCCTCAGCTTTGATGTAGAAGAATTTGATATGCCTTATGAATATGGCGGAAACCCTCCGATAGAAGAACAAATCGAAACTTCTACGAAAGGTTTAGAAACAATTGTATCTATTTTAGATAAATATGAGGCAAAAGCTACTTTTTACTGTACAGGAGTTTACGCAACTGCAAAGCCTGAATTGATTAAAGCATTAAGTCAAAAGCACGAAATTGCTTCTCATAATCACTATCATTCAAGCCATAAAAAAGAGGATTTATTTACTTCAAAGGCAATCTTGGAGGAAATCACGGGACAAGAAATCGTAGGCTTCAGAATGCCGAGAATGGCTCCCATTTCTGATATAGATTTATTGCAAGCGGGCTATAAGTATAATGCCTCCATCAACCCAACGTACTTGCCTGGGCGTTATGATTATCGACATATACCAAGGACATTTTTTACGCAAAATAGCCTCATCCACTTTCCTGCCTCAGTTTCGCCCCATTGGCGGGTGCCATTATTTTGGATAGCATTTCATAATTTCCCTTTGCCTTATTTCTTTTATCTCTGTAAAAAAGTTGTAGAAGCCGATGGCTATTTACATCTATATTTCCATCCTTGGGAATTTACGGACTATCATGTGGCAAAAGACGGAGCAAAATATCCTTTTTATTTACACCGAAATAATGGGCAGAAGATGGCAGAAAGATTCGATAAATTGATGGCGTTTTTGAAGGGAGAAGGGTTTGAATTTAGAACTTCGAAGGAGTTGTTAATAAAGTTGTAACCGCAAAGACGCTATGACGCAGGGAAGTAAAAAATAATATTTGCGTCATAGCGATCTTGGGGTTATCTACTCATTTCCCTCAACTTTGCATACTTCACCACAGGGTTCATCGCAGTAAGCAATGCCCACATAAATCCAGCATAACCATCTAAGAATGAGCCTTTTAGGAAATAAATTTTCAAGAAAGTTGTGGGAAATCTGGAGATAATTTTGAAAGTTGAAGCTGTCTTTCCACGTTCTGCCAAAGTCTTTGCTCCAAGTGAAGTATATTTATTGAATTTATTAAAATAATCCGTCAAATCACGGTAACTATCGTGGAGAATTTGGTTTTTTAACACGCCTATCTTCCCTCCTACTTCCACACTTTCATGTACGTATTCAGCGTTCCAATTACCGTGTTTTCGATTAAAAAGTCGTAGAGTCAAGCGTTTATATTCCCCGCTAAATTTCAGCAATTTCCCTAAAAAAATTAAGGAGCGTGGTATTTTAAATCCTTGATAATCAGTATTTTTAAGGTCTAAATATCGGATTTCTTGCTGTAATTCAGGCATTAAAATTTCATCATCATCCAAAGACAAAATCCAGTCATTTGATGCTTGTTCTGTTGCAAAATTCTTCTGCGAACCATACCCATCAAAAGCCCGATAAACGATTTTAGCCTTGAATTGTCGAGCAATTTCTAACGTTCCGTCCGTACTTCCTGAATCTACCAAAACGATTTCATCCGCCCATTTAACGGCTTCTAAAGTTTTAGCAAGTGATGTTTCAGAATTTAGGGTTATTAGTACGACGCTTAACTGCATAATTTTTTACTTTAAAGGAATCAATTTAATAATATTACTAAATTCAGAAATATTATTAGGAAAACCTAAATTAGTAACAAAGCCAATCCAAAAGGCGTCATCATTAAAAGATGCCTTAGTTACTACATTGGTTTGATTAAAATTATCTTTGGTAAGCATATCGATATTATACAATATCTTAGTACCGTCTTCTTTTGTAATTTGAATTTGGGTTTCATCGTTCAAAAACTTCCACTTCACTTTCTCAATGCCTCCTTTTACATTGTTTTCAGCTGTACCGTCGGTTTTATAAGTTACTGATGCTTTAGCATAATCTGAATTTATCCCAACAATAGGATTCGCAATTTTAGAATAGGCGACTTTCGTAACACTGCCACCTTTCAACGTAACTTCATTATATTGCCACGTATTAGCCGTCAGAATTTCAGTTTTGGTAGGTGGTTTCACCTCAACGGGAGTATTTTGAGCAGGATTAATCCGTTCATCGCAGCTTTCTAAAATAGCGGCAAAAATTATCAGGGTTAATGTAAATAAACGTTTCATTTGTGCTGATTCTCAATATTTCATTGAGAGATTTATTTTTGAAGATATTTTTCAGTAATTTGTATAGTCAGTGATTAGATAATAGTGATGGGTTATTAGTATTACAAATCAATAATTTATAAAATATAATCATCATTAGTTAATTTTGAACAAGTGGTCAAGATATATGAAGTTTTTAAAATAGAGTTTACCTTAACCCAGAACGAAAAATACTTATAAAACCATATAAGAATTTATTAGTATTTGGTAGAAATAACTAATCACTAATAATTGTCTTATAAATTATTGCTCAAAAATCAGTCCTAAATATGAAAACTATTCTCCTTTCCACTTTTTTTCTTATGATATTAAGTTTTGAAGGCATTTTTGCTCAAACTAAAAGTGAAGAACCCATCAAAAAGTATCAATTAAAACTACGGGCTTATGATTATGAAAGCAAAGATGATTTAGATGGAACATATGTTAGATTGTATAATCTTACTAAGAAAAAACTGATGGATTCTGCCGTAGTAGTAGATGGTTATGCAACATTTATGCTCATTAAAGGTAACGATTATGATATCATAGGGCAACGCTCTCGCTACATGACCCGCCGAGCCAATTTCAATGCTGCTTGTTATTTGCAAGACCCTAAAAAGGTTTTTTGCGTATCAGGCATAGATATTGAAAATGTTACGAAACAAAACGATGGCAGCGATTTAGTAGAAGGAGCAATTGCTTTGAAAAAGATTAAATTAAATGATTCTTTCAAAATAGAAAACATCCGCTACGACCTCAACAAATCAGAAATTCGCCTTGATGCCGCCAAAGAATTGGACAATTTAGTTCAAATTTTGAGGGATAATCCCGGCATTGTCGTGGAATTAGGATCGCATACAGATTGCCGTGCCAGCGATATTTACAACTTAAACCTTTCGCAAAAAAGAGCAGAATCTGCGGTTGAATATATTATCAAAAAAGGCAAAATCCCTGCAAACAGAATTACTGCAAAAGGTTATGGCGAAACAAAACTCTTGAATAAATGTGATGATGGCGTATCGTGTAGTGAAGCCGAACACGCCATAAACCGCAGAACCGAAATTAGAATTACGGGTTATTTAGTTGATGGTGTTCCTGTAGATTTGAAAGGTGGCACGGCGGTTTCGGGGGATAAGAATTAGGCTACCGCAAACGCAGGTTTCTGGTTCCTTTCTTCCTCCTCCATCATTGCCAAAAGTGCTTTGGGAGCTACCAAGCTTTCATTTCTAATTTTCTCTTGCAACTTCAAAAAACCGCCAATCAAAGCTTCTGGACGGGGTGGACAGCCAGGAACATACACATCTACGGGAATTATTCTGTCCACACCTTTCACCACGTGATAGCCGTGTTCCCAATAGGGTCCGCCACAATTGGAGCAACTACCCATCGAAATCACGTATCTTGGTTCGGGCATTTGTTCGTATAACCTGCGAATTCGGTCAGCCATTTTGAAGGTTACTGTTCCAGCCACAATCATCACATCAGACTGACGAGGTGAAGGTCTCGGAAAAACCCCAAAACGGTCTAAATCATAGCCCGAAGCCATTGTTTGCATCATTTCGATAGCGCAACAAGCAATGCCAAACCCCATGGGCCACAGCGAACTTAGCCTCGCCCAGTTGATAAGGTCATCCACTTTGGCGATTACTATGCCCCCCTCATTAAATTGTTGGTCTAATAGTCCAGTCATTGTTATTGGTAAGTTGAGATTTAGTGAATTGTGAGTTGTTGTAAAATTACTAAATCACAACTCACTAAATCACAAATTGTTATCTCACAATCGTTAAATATCCCGTCAGTGTTGGTACGTCTGGGCTTGGTTTTATTACGTAAAAATACGTTCCTGCAGGGAGTCTTTCATTTTTCTGAATACCGTCAAAAGATTGATTATAGCCAATTGAGTAGAACATTTCTCCTCCCCAACGATTAAAAATTGTTACCTCTGCATTGGGATATTCACCAATGCCCTCAATTTCCCAAGTATCATTAACTGCATCATTATTGGGCGTAAAAGCATTAGCAAATTTCAACCTCGGACGAACCGTAATGTAAATATCATCCTCCGCACTGCATTTGCCCAAAACCGTAGTAACTTTTACTTTATAACCCGTTGATAATACAGGACTTACCAGCGGCTGCGGGGCTGTTATTGAAGGCAGAATTCCTGCAACAGGAGTCCATTCATACGTGTACTGACTCCCAATGCTACCAACGCTTTTTATGCGGGCGGTATCTCCTCTGAAAATTGTAAAATCATTGCCTAATTTTATCACAGGGTTCAAATCCACTATCGCAGTTTTAGAAGCATCTTTTGAACAACCTTCGGGAGTTGAGTAAGTATATTTTATGGGAAAAGAACCATAACCCGAAAGTGTAGGGTCAAATTCGTAGCCCTTCACGCCCGTACCCGAAAACATGCCCCCTGCTGCATCATAAGGGCTTACGTAATTTCGGAGGTCAATTTTATTAGCTTTTGAGCTACAAACGGGTCTAATTTCGTCAAATTTTATAGTTGGAAAAGGATTAACTTTTATGGTAACAGTTGGGCTGGCAAAATCAAAGCAATTTCCATTTTCTGCTCTTAATCCATACGTTCCAGAAGCTGTTACGTCAATATTATCAGCTATCTTAAAATCTGCTCCGTCTTTCACCCAATTATACACTACATCCTTTTCTTTGGTAGCTTGCAATTTCACTATTTCTCCTTGACAAACCGAAACTTTGCCAGTAACATTGGTGATAATTGCCTTGGGAATTGGAATTATTTTTATCCTCACCGAATCTTCATACACACACTGATTACCTGCATTAGCAGTAACTTCCAATCTGTATAAACCGCTATCTTTGAGAGCCCCACTACCTACTGGATAAGAATTGGCAGGAAAGGGAATACCTGAAATTAGAACACCATCTTTATACCATTTGTTCACACTTCCCCCTGGCAATGGCAATCCATTGACATTGATGATAAAACTCTCTCCAACGCAGTAGTCTTTCTTGGCAATATCTAATTTTATATTAACACCCCCTTGTGGAACAACATCAGTAATCTGCGACATTTTTGCACCTGAGCAAGCACCTGTACGAGTAACTTCAACAGTATATTTCCCAGCCTCGGCGTATGGGACTCTATGGGTATTTTTAGTTGCTCCTGTTACTTGTACTCCATTTTTAAACCATTTATAAGTTGCCATTGCCAAATCTGCCGTTTCCAACACTCTGAAAGAATATTCACAGACAAATACAGTAGGCACATGAATAGTTGGATTGCTCCCTTTTACATAAATTTTAGGCTCTGGCGGTACACATTTCTCTACTCTAATTTCTACATCTTGACGAACGACTCCTATTTGCGTAGTACCTCTGAATTCCCTACATTCTACCGTAACAACAAATGTTCCTTCCCTCGTAGGCGTACCTGCTAATTCCCCCGTACTGCCATTTAGTGTTAAACCTGGTACAGCTGAACTGGCTGAAAATCCGCCTATCCACGTAGCATACACATAATCATTAACGGCAAATGGTTGTCGAGGAGCGGGTTTAATTCCATTTTTATTGGAAAGCGTCAAATATCCTGGACCAGAATAAGGCGTATCGGATATATAACTTCTGGTGTTTCCGTCGGCATCATCAGCTCCTAAATCAATAGAATAGGGTTTTCCAATGCAAGCCACAATTCCTTTAACCAATTTGAAAACGGGTGAAGAGTTTTTACCCGCACTCAAGGAAGGGAACTCGGTATATAAAGTTATTCCTGTGCTATTACTTTGAAAAATATTATCAGAAGAATTACGATAACCATCTTGATAAACAACATAATAACCCAAAGCATTGTTGAAAGTTGCCCCAGGAAGCGAAACGGTGGTGGATAAAATTATTTTTTGAGTAGCTAATGTTTTGGAAGTTACACACTCTATACCGTCATAAGGAAAGGTTTGTTTGCTATCGAATGTTAGTTGTTTTTCAATAATTTCAGGACCGTCAGCAGAGGCACTTATTCCTTTTTTATAAATTCTAATCCAAGGCATAGTAGCAGAAGAATATAACGATGGGCCCGCTGTGGAAGTAATAGTAGAAGGAGTTTCATCTACAAAAAGTGTAACCGTAATTTTATAAGTATCTCCTGACACGTGCGTCATTTCCATCTTGCCCCCTGCGATAGAATCAGCAAGAATGTCAAAACTTGGTAAGAAGAAAATCAGAAATATAAATAAAAGATAAAAATGCTTTTTCATAAAAACCATTAATGGTGGAATTTTTACGGTGGAGGGTAAACGCTCAAAGGCAAACGTATTTGCGAGAGAAGTATAAAAATAAGTATGCTAAATCGTGTACCGTTCACCCTTTACCGTTCACTACATTAAAACGTAAAGATTGGCGGTTTTTCTATACAAAATTACGTTTTTTTTTACGGAAACTTATTATTTGGTAATGGTCAATAAAAGTATAGATGAAAGAAATTATCATCATCAAAGCATATTAGTTGTAGCGAAAATAAAAATTAGTATAAATCTTGACATTTATCAATTTATTGTGTAGTTTCAAAATGAGAAACCTTAAGCAAATTAGTAGTTCATCAAATTAATCATATTATGCTACCTCAACTCCAAAAATTTTTCAGAATGTTCGTTGATTTTACGGACGAAGACTTGGAAGCCGTTTGGCATTTTTTTTATGTCAAAAGAGTCAAAAAAGGGGAATTTCTGCTTGTCCCAGATGAAATTGCTACTGAAATAGGTTTTTTAGTCAAAGGAGTGTGTAGAGTTTATTATCTCATTAATGAAAAAGAAAGCACTCGATTCATAGGGAGTGAAGGTATTTTTATAACTTCTGTTCCCAGTTTTACCACTCAAAAACCTTGCATTGAGTATGTGGAAGCATTAGAAAATATGGAGCTTTTAATGCTTTCTTATCACAACCTACAAATGATGTATGAAGCCTCTCCTAAATGGGAACGTTTTGTAAGAATTTTAGCAGAACACTCCTATAATGAACAACAAAAAAGAATTTATTCTTTAATTTCATTAACGGCTCAAGAACGTTATGAACAATTCATTAAAGACCGTCCCGACTTAGTTCAGAGGGTGCCACAATATATTATAGCAAATTACTTGGGTATTTCCCCCGAAACATTGAGTCGTATTCGTAAAAACCAATAAAAAACCTGACATTTTCCATTTATTGATATATATCAATTGAAAAACTATGAAATAAATTTGACCTTTGTTAGGTAATTAATCACTCCCATTTCCTCAAAGCTAAAACTAAATAATACTAACCATTTCACTGGTTTTCATACAGACTCCGCCAAGTCTGTTAGAGTGCAAAAGCCCGCCAGCATTTGCACTCTTTTGATTTTATCTATAAAGTCTGTAAGGCTCTAAAGCATTAAGAAAATGATGAAATTTGCAATAAATTATTCTTTATGTCTTAGAGACTTGGTGACAGAAGCTGATATTTCTTATTCAATTTAAATCCTTTCGACTGCCATTTTTTTAATTTACCTTTCTTGATTTCCAACATTAGCACTTCACAATTAGGCATTTTTCTGATAAGTTTTAACGCTTTTCTAACTGACATTACACTGCATGCTGTGGCAAGCCAATCAGCTGTAGTACCATCAGGAGCAATAACTGTTACATTGCGTTGGTGGGTAAGCCCCAAGCCTGTATGCGGGTTAATGATATGAGAGTATTTTTTGTCTCCGATATCAACAAATTGATAGATATTTCCAGAAGTGGCAACGGCTTGATTTTGAAGCACTAAAAAATCCTGCATCAGTTCTTCAGAATTGGGAATATTAATGCCAATATGCCAATCTTTACCTATCAAAGCTAAATCTCCTCCTGCATCAACCAAAGCTTTTTCAATACCATGTTTTTTGCAATAATCGACAATTACTTGAGCTACATTTCCTTTAGCAATTCCACCCAAATCCAAAAAAGTATTTTGGTGTAAAAGTTTTATCGAATGATTTGTTGAATCTAATATAATATATTGATATCCAACGGTTTGCAATGAACTTCGCAAAACTATTTTATCAGGCAAAACTTTCTCTTTACGTACTTTGCGCCATAATTTTACGATGCTTCCCACGCTGATGTCAAATGCACCATCGCATTGTTTAGAAGCCTTAACAGAGCGTTCAACAATATCCCAAAGAGCTGGAGATACGGGCGTAAAAGTATTAGTCCCAGCGGTTTTGCTCAAACGATTGAGTTCGCTATTTTCTAAATAATCACTAAAAATAAGATTTAATGAATCGGCAATTTCAAATGATTTTTTGGCTAAAAATGATGCCTTTGCAGAGTCATTGGCAAAGATGGTAATATTGAGGGGTGAACCCATTTTAGGTTCAGAAAAATTGTATTTTTGTGATTGAGAAAACGGGGAAAATGAATAGAGAGAAAATAATATTAGGAAGAATTTGCTCACGATTAAAGGTGATTTTTTTAGTTTTTGGGCAACCTCATTTAGGCTTTAGTATTTGAATAATATTTTACTCTTATAAATTCGTCTGACTATCGTCTGACTGCGTAAATTGTACTCGGCAGTCAGACGATAGTTAGACGGATAGCTCTTTTAAATTACTACATAGTTGGTGTCCAAACACCACACAAAATTCTCAAAGCGTTACAATTCTATTTGACCATTGGAGGTTCTGTAGTTTTCTTACCAAATATTGATAAGTTTACATATCTTTTTGGAGCTAAACGAAAGTCAATCAGGAGTTTATCTAAATCTGCCAAAGAACGATTGACGTTTGAATAAAGAGAATCATCCTTTAATAATTTGCCCATTGAACCTTGGCCAGCTTCAATGCCCAACATTATTCGTTGTAATCCTTCCAAAGATTTTTGGGTAGTGGCAACGGCTTGGCTTATCTTCAGAGCGTTCAAAGAATCCGCTATGGAACTGAACTTGCCAATGAGTGGTTTTAAACTCTTTTCTGTCTCAATCAAATTTCCCGAAAGCGCTTTCATGTTGGCGGTTATTCCTGCCAAACTTGCTCTATTCTCGGCAATGGTTGAATTCATGGTACCACCCAAAGTTGTAACTGTTCTATCCGTATTTCTGATTAAACCATTTACTGATGAACCCGTTGCTTCAAAACTTTTGGTGATAAATCTCAACGACATTGTCAATGAATCTAAGTTATGCAACAAAGGTAGAGCTTGTTCTTTTATTAATTCAGTTACTCCTGTTTCGCTACTGGGCACTAATGAGCCACCTGCTTGAATAATACCATTGCCCTTCCCCATCTCTATTCTTACAATTTTCCCCCCCAACAAACCGTCTGAAGAAAGCACTGCCTTGGTACCCAACGGAAGAGGTAAGTCTTTACGAATGGATAAGGTAACTTTCACATTATTACCCGCTATGAGTTCAACTTTTTTCACCTGCCCAATCTTCATACCACTCAATGAAACTTGATTGGCAGCGGTTAATCCTTCCACGTTTTTATAAACTACAATGTATTGAATATCGGGCGAGAAGAAATCTTTGCCTTTTAGGAAATTAAATCCTAAGTATAGAATTATAAATGAAGTAATGGCAAATAAGCCAACTTTGGTTTCTTTAGAGATAGTCATTATTTTAGGGAATCAATTCTCAATTTCTTCTTTATACAATTTAAAAGCCTTAAAAATAGACGTGGCTACTTCGTCTTGCCCTTCAATAGAGGCTAAATATTTTTCCTCTTTGGCATTGGTCAAAAAACCCGTTTCAATCAAAACACTTGGCATGGCAGTTTCCCAAAGTACCAAAAAACCTGCCTGTTTTACGCCATAGCTGGTTCGATTATTGTGTTTTTTGAACTGACGTTCTACCTTAGAGGCTAACTTGATGCTATTGGTCATGAAAACATTTTGATAATTTGCCATCATGATATGTGCCAACGGTGAGTTAGGATTGAAGCCATTATAAATCTTTTTATAATTATCTTCTTGCAAAATCACAGAGTTTTCTCTTTTGGCAACGTTCAAGTTCTCATTCGTCTTATGTAACCCCATCGTATAGGTTTCCGTTCCCGCAAATTTGGTAGACGGGTGAGAATTGCAATGTACTGATATAAATAAATCAGCCTTGTTACGATTAGCTATAGCAGAACGCTCGTGTAAATCTATCTTTACGTCTTTCATACGGGTATAAAGAACTCGCACATTGGGATATTCAGATTTTATTTTTTCACCTACCGCCAATACAATTTTCAAGGCAATTTTTGATTCGTTATGATCAACACCGTGGCATCCAGGGTCTCTGCCCCCATGCCCTGCATCCAAAACAATGGTTTTGATGTCGTTGGCATTGGCATTAGGTACTGAAAAATCCGTACCACTGATGGTGTCCTGTGGGTTTATAAAAGCACCCAAGCCACAAAAAGAAGCAATTAATAAGAAACCTTTAACAATCTTTAACATTATTTTCAAGTGGATACGTTATCTTCAATGAGTAATGGATTAATTTTGTAGTGGCAGCCGGCTATCAGCAGTCAGCTATTAGCTTTCGGCTGTTGGGTAAATCATATTAAAAGAATATTTAAACTTTATGCTGAAAGCCAATTGCCAACAGCCAAAAGCTATTTCCCCACAAAGATAAAATTTTAATACAACTGAAAAAAGGACTTCACATATTGAGTATCGTAATTAGCTTATTTTTAGGAGTTTTTGCTCCAAATCAGGCTAATGGGCAACGGGTTACAACAGGTAAGCCTACAATAGATACAAAAAATGTAGGGCAAAAATTAGCTTTGAAAGATACCCTTAAAGCTGATACTCTTACAAAAACCGTTCCTGATTCGCTCAAAAAGAACAACGATTTGCAAACGACTGTAGTATATTCTTCTACAGATTCAACGGTAATGGACACCAAAAGCCAAGTGGTGTATCTTTATGGAGATGCAAAAGTTAAATACGGAGACGTAGTTTTGGAGGCAGATTTCATCAAATTAAATTGGGATAAAAATGAAGTTTTTGCTCAAGGTACAAAAGATACCGTTGCTAACAAAATTAAAGGCAAACCTGTATTCAAGCAAGGCGGTGAACCTTATGATGCGGATGAGATAAAGTATAATTTCAAGTCTAGAAAAGCAATTATTAAGGGCTTAATCACCAAGCAAGGCGATGCTTATGTGCAGGGGGTGAGCGTAAAAAAGGATAATGAAGACAATCTTTATATCCGCAATGCCGTTTACACAACCTGTAATTTAGAACATCCACATTATAGCATCAGAGCCCCAAGAATCAAATTGGTAGGCAAAAAAGAGATTGTATCAGGACCTTTTCATTTTGAATTGAATGAAATTCCGCTGCCCATTGGTTTGCCCTTCGGCTTCTTCCCTTATAAACCTCCGCAAGAAAATGGAACGTCAGGAATTATTATGCCTACTTATGGTGAAGAGCCGCTGGGGCGTGGTTTTTTCTTGCGTGAAGGAGGCTATTATTTTGCTATTAGTGAAAACATCGGTTTACGTCTCACGGGTGAATTATATTCAAAAGGTAGTTTTGGAATAACGGCTAACTCGCAGTATATCAAGCGATACCGTTATGGAGGTTCGTTTAATGTTACTTATAGAAATAGTAATAATGGTCTGGAATTTAACCGTGTCAATCGGGATGACTTTGGTATTCAATGGTCGCACTCACCACAGAGCCGAGGGAATTCTAGTTTCTCGGCATCGGTCAATTTGCAGAGTAATTCTAATGCTCAGTTTAACAGCGTAAATTCTAATAGTTATATTTCAACTGCGCTTAATTCATCGGTTCAATATTCTAAGAATTTTGGGCAGAATATTCGTACCAGTATAAGTTTGCAAGCTGATCAAAATACGGTTACGAAGGCAATTAACGTAAACAATAACTTTTCATTTGGACTCAATCAATTTCAACCTTTAAAAAGTAAAAAAGCCGTAACGGAGAAGTTTTGGGACGGTTTGCGATTGGGTTTAGACTTTAATGGTACTATTGGTTTAACTAACCAAATTGCCTTAGATAACCGTGCTTATAATAGTTTACCCTACAATGTAAACCGTAAAAAAGATACGCTTGATACCGACCCAAACCGCCCGAGACCAATTCTTGACCCACGTTTAACGGCTAATCAACAGCCTAATTTAGAGCGTGACGGAGTGGTTTCTTTTATTGATAATTTTGATCAGATTTTTGAAAATAGAAATTTCAAAATGACTTATTCTGTTCCTTTGGCTTTGCCTAATATCAAGTTAGGAAAATACATCAACCTTACGCCAAGCATGAGTTTTTCGGGAAATGTGAATCGTCAGAAATATAAATATTCTTTTGTTAGGCCAGGAGACGCTAATTTTAAACCATATGCCAGTGATACTTTAGCCCGCAATGGGGTAGTTCAAATTGATACTCTGCGAGGAGGTTTCAACCCAGACTATCAATATTCCTTTTCCGCTGGCATGAACACCCGTCTTTATGGAACAATCAATTTTAATAAAGGCAGACTCAAAGGTATTCGTCATATCATAACTCCCTCAATCAGTGCTAATTATACGCCTGATTTTACCGATCCAAGTTTTGGTTTTTATCAAGAAATACAAGTGAGTACCAGAGGAACAGATGTAAGGGTAATTGATGGACAAACTGTAACGGGTTCATTCAGAAGAATATCTGTATTTAATCCTAATCAAACTAACTATGGAAGTCAGTCGGGTGGTATTAGTTTGAGTATTTCAAACACTTTTGAAGCAAAGGTTAAATCAAAATCAGATACGGCAGAGAAGGAATTTCAGAAGATAACATTGTTGGATAATTTAGCATTCTCAACCAATTACAATTTTTTTGCAAGAGAATATAAGTTGGCTCCTATTACGTTTTCAGCCACTTCAAGGGTCAAAAAGTTTGATATAAACTTAAATGGATTGTTTGACCCTTATGTATATGTACAGGATGGTTCGTCATTAGTAGGTTCAAGAGTAGATGAATACAAAGCTCCCTCACTTTCCAATCTGAGTTTTTCCATTGGCAAAAGTTTCCAACCAGCGGCAGCCAATAAACCCAAGAAAAATCCTAACCCCAACAATAATGTACAGGAAACAGCTGTAGAGCAAATCAACAGAAATATCAACGATTATGTAGATTGGAACGTACCCTGGCAGTTTCAGTTTAGTTATCAATACAACATGAATAAAGTGGGCTTTGCTCCTGCCGTTATTGTAAGTGCTGTAACTTTTAGTGGAAATTTGAAATTAACCGAGAAGTGGAATTTCAGAATGCAGTCGGGCTATGATTTTATTTATAATGGAATTACCCTCACAAACATCAGTATTCAACGAGATTTGCACTGTTGGGAAGCGGCTTTTAACTGGACACCAGCCGCAAGCCCCTATTACGGGCGTGCCAGTAGTTATTCATTCGATTTAAGAGTAAAATCTGCCCTTTTGCAAGAATTGAAATTATCAAGAAGACGCTCGTTTTATGATAGAGGGGGGTTTTGAAAATTCGATGTTTGGTTTTCGATGTTCGATGTTAGGTTGTTGTCCTCTCAACTAACCATCAAATTACACCCACGAATGTCCGAATTATCAAAACGTCCAAGTATTTTGAATTTCGATGTTTGCTCCGAACCGAAGCGTCGGTCGCCTCGAACATCGAACATCGAATCACGAAACAACGCTCCAAGGTCTTTCGTTTCAATAAAACAGCAAGAGTCAATATTGGCTAAATCAATCACATTTATTCCTCCTGAACGAGCGTTATGCACATAAGAAAAGGGGTCATTAACGTCTCTGAATAGTATTTTCATGGAAACTGGCAATTCAAAAATGCCTTCGCCCGAAGAATATCCTTGTGATAAAAGTTCCGTCATACCATATTCTGAATGAATGGAATCAACGTGAAAAGCCTTAGTCAAAATCTCATGCACTTCTTCTCTTAATAGTTCTTTTCTCCGCCCTTTCATGCCGCCTGTTTCCATCACAATCAAATCTTTTCGGGTTTTCAAAAAGGATAAATCAACAGGAGTGCCTACCGTACCTGATTCTGCAAAATCTAAAAGTCCGAAGGTTACGCCGATGAGTAAGGTTTTAGGGGATTGGGGATTAGGGAT